>JAUNXD010000054.1 GCA_030539985.1 Methanobrevibacter sp. | reverse complement strand
TGAAACCGCCAAAAGCCTGATGGAGATTTCAGGGGACTATGTTGATTATCTCAAATTCGGCTGGGGAACATCAATAGTCCATGACCGTGAGATTATAAAATCTAAGGTCGAGATGTACAAATCCTATGACATCACTCCATATACCGGAGGAACACTGTTTGAGCTTGCATTAATGAACGGTAAGCTTGACGAATTCTTCGCCGAAGCACGTGATTTGGGATTTCCGGCAATTGAAATATCCGACGGTTCAACAAGCATTTCCCATAACGAGAAGCTTGAATGCATCAAACGTGGTCGGGATGAAGGTTTTGAAGTGCTCTCGGAAGTGGGCAAGAAAGATCCTAATCTGGATAAGGAACTTACATTGGATGAGAGAATAGAATACATGAGAGATGAGCTGGATGCCGGTTCATCACTGGTTATAGTTGAAGCCCGTGAAGGCGGAAAGAACATTGGAATATTCGACAAGTCAGGAAACGCCAAGGAAGATGAAATCGACTATATTCTTGATAATTTCAACGGCAATAAGATTCTTTGGGAAGCGCCGAACAAGGACCAGCAGGTATTTTTCATCTTGAAGCTTGGAAATACTGTCAACCTTGGAAACGTTTCCAGTAATGACATAACCTCCCTTGAAACATTAAGGCAAGGCTTGAGGGGAGACACTTTAGGTAAAATTTAAGGGAAGTAATTCACGTGAAAGACGAAAGAACCATTGATGAAATCAACCGCAAAATTCAAAATGATGATGCAAACATCTACACTGCAGATGAGTTCAAAAAGCTCATAAAGAAAGGCGACGCACCCACCTTCGATGAGGTTGACGTGGTAACCTGCGGAACATGCGGAGTGATGAGCGGAACCGCCGCCATTCTTAACTTCATAATCTCAGATCCTGGAGTGTTCATCAGGGCAAATGAAGTATACATGAACGGTGTACCTGCATATGCAGGGCCATGTCCAAACGAATGGCTCGGTTCAGTGGACGTGATACTTCACGGTACTGCACATTCAGTATATGATGAGTCATACGGCGGAGGATTTCTGTTAAAGGAAATCCTTGAGGGAAAACCGATTGACGTTCGAGTGGAAACTGCAGAAGGAAAGACAATCGAAAACACAATAACCAAAGATGACATTACAAGAGGACAAATCATCGGTGCACGTATGGCATTTAAAAACTACACCGCATTCACCAATCCAAACAAAGAGCCTGTAAAGTCAATATTTGCCGCAACCCCTCTTGAAGGAAACCTCAGGGGACTTACATTTTCCGGATGCGGAGACCTGAACCCTCTTCAAAACGACATCCCTCATAACGTTATCAGGTCCGGAAGCAGAGTGCTTTTGAATGGTGCAATAGGTTATGTCCTGGGTGACGGAACAAGGTCAAGCGATGAAAAGCCTAACCTCATGCTTTCAGCAGATCTCGAAGAGATGGATCCATATTATCTTGGAGGATTCAAGACCGGTCAGGGCGGTGAGGTATATGATACCGTGGCAATTCCAATTCCTGTTTTAAACGAGGAGATATATAATAATCTATTAATAACTGATGATGAGATAGACTTGCCGGTAGCCGACATCAAGGGACGCCACCTTCCATTGGACAGTACTGATTACGGCAAGATGTGGACAGGCCATGACCTGAGACCGCAGTATGACAGAAGCAAATGCTCAACATGTGACAAGTGCATTGTTGAGGAAATGTGCCCTACCAATGCCTTTAAGGACAAAAGGTTAAATATAACATACTGTTTCGGCTGCGGAATGTGTGTCAGTTACTGCAGGCATGACGCATTTGACATGGATACCGGAAACGTGGATTTGACAATAAATGACAATAATGTTAACATACCGATAATCTGCAGACAGTCAGACAGGCTTAGGGCAAACAAACTTTCATTGAAGCTTAAGAAAATGATTGAAAACAATGAATTCAAACTTTAAAGGGTGGTTAATGTGACTAGCCAACAGAAAATAACTGATTCGCCGATAGATTTTGCGGAAAGAATCATCGGGGATGTGAAAAACTCCAAGGATGAAGGGGTTCTTAAATGCGTGCAGTGCGGAATGTGCACATCAACATGTCCCGCAGCAAGGCATTCCGACTACAATCCCCGTGACATCATGGAAAGGGTTCTTGAAGGCGATGAAACAATACTTGACGATGACAATATCTGGAACTGCTTTTACTGCTACACATGCCACAGCGTATGTCCTGTGGGAAACAGCGTATGTGAAGTAAACCAGATTCTAAAGCAGATTGCAATAGAAAACGAAAAGGGCTATGACAAGCTCTATGAATACCTTGGATTTGCCGATTCATATTTCACAGCGGCAATCGGAGCGATTCCCGAAAGGTTCTTTGCAGACATCGACAGGGACGTTCCCGGCTGGTGGGAGTTCAGGCAGAACCTCGAGGAAATCAGAAACGAACTGGAGCTTGACCCTCCGCTGATGCCGTCTGAGGATGTGATTGATGAGGTCAGTAAAATCTTGACAATCACCGGTTTTAAGGACAAGATTGAAAGAATAAGGCATACTGAGGAGGATGCATCATGAAGAACGTACCGACAAAAGACATCCTTTTATTTAGAAGCTGTCTTGTAAGCGTTGAATATCCCGGCGTTGAGGCATCAACCAAGTTCGTCTTCGACAAATTGGGAGTCGACTATGCAATATCAGAAAAGCAGACATGCTGTACAGGTTTGGGACATTATTCCGATGTTTTCTCACAGATTGACACAACCGCTATCGGTGCCAGGAACTTCAGGATTGCACAGCAAATAGGAAGACCTAATCTTGTGATGA
The DNA here is from genome assembly GCA_030539985.1 of Methanobrevibacter sp. Taxonomy (GTDB): domain Archaea; phylum Methanobacteriota; class Methanobacteria; order Methanobacteriales; family Methanobacteriaceae; genus Methanocatella. The sequence continues at coordinate 6,113 of JAUNXD010000054.1, read as the reverse complement.
TGTGTGCCACATGCTATGCAATAAACAAGAAATCAGTTAAACTCCTCAACAAAAAGGATGACCTGAGAAATCACATTAATAATTTATTCGATGAAAACGGTTTGGGACATCTCAAATATGAAAAAAATGACCTTAAACCGACAGAAAACATTTTCCATGTTGTGGATATTCTTTATGCCAAAAAGGATGAGATAAAAAATCATATAAAATATGATTTAAGCGAATATAAGATTGCAACCCATCATGGATGTCATTACTGCAAGGTGCACTATGAGGACACCATAGGCGGCGTAAGGGATCCAAATGTCATGGATGAGATTATAGAGGAGTGCGGATGCAAAACCATAGGATGGTATGACCACAAGAGAGCCACCTGCGGAACAGGATTCAGGCAAAGATATTCCAATCCTGAACTCTCCTTTACTGCAACGGCAGACAAGATGAATGCAATTGATGATGAGGACGTTGACATACTGGTTCATCTGTGCCCGAACTGCCATATACAGTTTGATAGGTATCAGCATCTCATAGCTGAAAGGGAAGGAAGGAATTTCAGGGCGATTCATTTGAATATAGCACAGTTCATTGCTCTTGCAATGGGCGGGGATTTGGATAAGGTAATCGGTGCAAAGGCACATACCGTACCGATAGATTCCATTATAAAGGACTTGAAGGAGGTTAAAAAATGAGGGATGATTTGAAAGTTGGCGTGTTTTTATGTGAATGTGGAGGAAATATATCCGACATTATAGATTTGGATAGGGTTAGATCAGAGCTTGACGTGGAGTTCATAGGGCAGTTTGAAAATTTATGTTCATTGAATGGCCGCAAGATCATTCGTGATGCAATATTCGACCATGACCTGGACCGTGTGGTTGTGGCAGCATGCTCACCGATTTCACATGAAAAGACATTCCAGGATTACGTGAAGCCCCTGAATCCTTATCTTATGGACATGGCCAACATACGTGAGCAGTGCTCATGGGTGCATGACGATAAAACCAAGGCAACAAACAAGGCAATCACTCTGATAAACGCTTCAATTGAAAAGGTAAAGCAGTCAGATGCGGTCGACCCTATCTATTGCCAGACCCCTGACGAGGTTGCAGTCATCGGAGGCGGAATAGCGGGCATGAACGCAGCCCTTTCCCTTGCAAAGCAGGGAACAAAGGTCACTCTCATCGAACAGTCACCTTCAATCGGAGGGCACATGGCAAAGATTGGTAAGGTATTCTCGCCTGTAAAGATTGCTGAGGAATGTGGAATGTGCCTTTTAAACCCTATACTGAATGAGCTTGTCTGGAATGAAAACATAGAGGTCATGACAAACACCAAAGTGATTGAGTCAGAAAGAAGGGCCGGAACCTATAATCTTATATTGGAGAAGTCTCCAAGGTATGTGGATAGCGAAAAGTGCATTGCCTGCGGCAAATGCGCTGAGGCATGTGAAGTTGAGGTTCCCAATGACTGGAACGACAACCTATCAACAAGAAAGGCAATATACAGGCCTTTCGGTCAGTCATATCCCGAATCATATGTTATTGACATGGAAAACTGTACCAAATGCAGCAACTGCGTTAAGGCATGCAGCATGAAAGCGATAAAGCTCAGGGGAAGATCCGAAAGGATACCATTGCAGGTCGGTTCAATAGTCGTTGCAACAGGCCACAAGCTATTTGACATGGAAAAGCGTCCGGAATACGGCTATACCAGATATGATGATGTGATAACACAGTCAGAGCTTGGCCGCATAACTGGTGTCAACGGTCCGACAAAGGGTAAGCTTTTAAAGTCAAACGGTGAAGTTCCGAAGCGTGTCGTGATGATACAGTGCGTAGGTTCAAGGGATGAAAAGCCTGATGGGCACAGGTACTGCTCAAAGATATGCTGTACAGTTGCCTTAAAGAACGCAAATATCATAAAGCATAAATATCCTGATACTGATGTTTTGATATGCTATACTGACGTGAGGACTCCTGGAATGTTTGAAAAGTACTACAAACACACCCAGGAAAATGAAGTGAGATTCCTCAGGGGAAGACCTGGAGAGGTTGTCAGGAAAGGCGACAATTTCATAGTGAGAACCGAAGACACACTTAAAGGGGAGTTCGTTGAAATCGAAGCGGACATGGTAGTATTGTCAACTGCCATGGAGCCTTCAGAAGGTACCTGTGAAATTGCAGAGATTTTAAATGTTGGTGTTACCGAGGATGGTTTCATCAAGGAGTCACATCCTAAAATCAAACCGGTTGCAACCGACGTTCAGGGAATATTCGTCTGCGGAACCGCACATGAGCCTAAAGACATTACCGATTCAATCATGCAAGCGACAGCCGCAGCGTCAAAGGTCAATGAATACAATTACGGCGGTGTAGAAATCGAACCGTTCATTGCAGAAATCGATACCGAAAGATGTACAGTATGCGGGGACTGCATAGAAAGGTGCAAGTACAAGTCCATGAGCATACAGAATGACCAAATATATATAGATCCGATGAGCTGTACAGGATGCGGAAAATGTCTTGTGGGATGTAACCAGAGGGCAATTACCGTAAACGGTAACATTGACGAGAAAATCATGTCCACAATCAAGGGAGTTCTCGCCAAAAAGCAAACCGACGAGCGCATGATACTGGTATTTCTGGACAATATCGGATACACTGCAGCGGACAACATCGGAGTCAACCGTCTGTCATATCCTGAATCAATACATATCATCAAGGTCATATCAGTAAATCGTGTAAGGCCGAAGCATATACGCTATGCCCTTGACAACGGTGCCGATGGCGTGTTTATCGGCGAGTTTCCAGGTGATTTGATGTATGATGAGGTCGAGCGTAAAATCCAAGGGGTCAAGAACCGCATTGAAGAGCTTGGGGAAAATCCCGACAGGGTAACATTCTCAAAGGTATATATACCTTATTTCTCAGGACTTGCAAGGAAGTTCAGGGAATTTGATGCAAAGATTGCAGAGCTGGATGGAAAATAGTCATGCTTAATGGAAAGGTCATATTAGCTATAATCGTATTTGCATTGTTTACATTGGCCTGTGTGAGCGCTCAGGACAACGTTACTGATGATGTTGTCAGTTTGGGTGATGAATGTGATGTAATCCAGTCAAATGAATCTCACATTGATGAGTCCATTCATTCAGGCTATTGGGTTTTGAGTGCTGACAGAAACAAGCTTGATTTGGATGATTTATCAGAGCATGGGGTAACAGATGTCTTTTTGAATTTCAGGTCATATGAGGTATATGGAAAGGATGATCTGGAGTCATGGATTTCAAATGCAAGCCAAAAGGGCATTCACACCCATATATGGACACAGATTTTCTGGACATCAAAGACAGGTTGGGTACTGCCTGTCGTAAACGGCAGCGAAAACACAGAGTTTTTCACACACAAGATTGATGAGCTCAACATGTACGCTTCACTTAAGGGACTTTCAGGAATCCATATGGACTATTTGAGGTATTCAGGTTCACAAACCTCAAGTGAAGAGGGAAAGCGTGCAATAACTGATTTTGTAATCAAGTCCACATCAAGCATCCGCCAGATTAATCCCAACCTGACAATTTCCGTTGCCCTGATGCCAAACCTCAACAGCCTTCAGAATGTATATGGTGTTGACTATCCCACAATCAGCAGATACTTTGACGTTATAATACCAATGGTTTATTCCGGAAACTTCAAAAAGGACCGGGAGTGGATAACTTCAACCACAAGGGATTTCATTTTAAATTCCAACGGAGCAAAGATATGGACAGGGCTTCAGTCATATGTAAATGACCAGGATCTCACACATTTATCCATCAGTCAGATGAATGCAGATATCAAGGCAGCTTTAAACGCCGGCGCTTCAGGTACGGTAATTTTCAGATACGGAGTAAGCGAGAATATCAATTTCAATGATGCAATCAATCTTGCAGTTACCATTGATGCGAAACCTGCCAGTTATGTTGCAGTCTTTGGAGGGAAATATCAGATTACTTTAAAAGATTCATATGGAAATCCTATTCCCTCAGAAAAGGTTATTTTCACCATGAACGGCAAAGGTATCGGTTCTGCATGCACCGATTCAAACGGCATTGCAAAAATCAAACTGACATCAAAAATATTGAAATCAGCTAAAATCGGCACAAACAAGCTTGTAATCAAGCTGCCTGACGGAAAAACTAAAACAGTAAAAATTACCGTAAAAAAGGACAAACCAAAACTTAAAATATCCAAAAAGAAAAGGAAAATAAGAATAACCTTGAAAAACAGCAGAAACGATCCCATCAAAAAAGCGAAAATAACAGTGAAACATAAGGGAAAGGTTTATAAGCTAAAAACAAATAGCAAGGGAAAGGCAACTTTCAAAGCCAAAGGCAAGGGGAAAGTTTCAGTTAAATTCAAATCCAAGTATTATAAAAGCGTTTCGGTGAAAATATGAATTCCCTGAAGCATACTGCAAGATATGACCGGGATTACACAAACCGTCTTGAAGCGGTACGAAAGATAACTGATGAGGAGTTTCTATATGATATAGTATTTAATGACTCAAACAGAAACGTTAAAATGGCTGCAGTTAAAAACATCACCAATCAGAAATATTTAACCCAAATTGCCAAAAGCCATCCCAATTGCCATGTAAGAATTGAGGCCATTAAAAGGATTGATGAAAAATCTACAATAGAATTTATTTCCGTCAATGATTCTAACAGAACAGTCAGGAAAATTTGCATTGAACTTTTGAAAAACCATTCATCATAACAGCAATATTAATATTAAATAATTATATAAATATTATTTAATTTAGTAAATATTAAGGTGTTTTATGATGAATTGGAAAAATAAAATCGCTGTTATCTGCTTATTGATATGTATTTTATTCACAATTTCATGTGTTTCTGCAACTGACAGCAACATTACTGATGAAAACTCAACGTTTTCACAGGACATTCAAATTGAAAGCGAACCGCTGGGTGCAACCGGCAGCGAAGATACATTATCTTCAAGTGAAGTTTATTTTGATGCCTCAGCGTCAAGTGACGGTGACGGATCCTACAATAATCCGTATAAATATCTGAGACCAGACAGGATTTCATATGGCTCAACAGCTGTTTTCCGTGAGGGTACTTATGAGATTAATTATCCGATGACTTTTTCATCATCTGGAAATGAATATGTCTCTCTTATCGGTTCGGGTTCGGATAAAACTATTTTTGTTTCAAATATAGAAAACGACTTTTCCTTTATTGTTGATACGGACTCAACACTGTATCTTCAGGACATAACCTTGACAAATGTCCACATAAATAACCATGCAGATTTATATGCAAGAGATGTTGTCTTCAGGGACAGTGTAAGTTTTGATGAATATTATCGTCCAAGTTTGGATTATTCCTATCAAAGGCAATACAATTCCCAAGTTGGAGGTACAATCATCTGTGATACTCCAGAAGGCGTTAAAACACGTGTTAAATTGATGGACTGTGTTTTTGTAAACAACAATGCAAAATTCGGTGGAGCGATTGCACTGCATCATTCATGGGCATATCTTGAAAACTGCATATTCTATAATTCATCAGCTTCACAATTCGGTGGAGCGATATACAGCAGGGACTCCGATTTGATAATAATCAACTCCACATTTACCAAAAGCAATGCTAAATATGGTGGGACAATTTATTTCAAGGGCAGCAGGAATCAGTTGCAGATTGGAAATTCCAGCTTTGATGATTCCAATTCATCCAGTTTTGGAGGAGCAATATCTATTGAGAATGCAACATCACTGATACTTAACACTACATTCACAAACTATGAATCAGAATATGACGGTGGTGGAGCAATATATGCAATGAATACTGGATTGACAGTTTACCTGTCCTCATTTTACGGTGGAAAATCATATTATGGTGGAGCAATCTGCAGCCTTAAAACAGATCTCAATCTATATTCATCCAAATTCAGATATAATGACGTTAAATATTACGGAGGTTCAATATACACTTCCTACGGCAATATTTATATTTGCGACAGTACCTTTTCTGAAACACATGCTAAAAGCAGCGGTGGAGCAATATGTTCCAGATTACCAAATAGTCTAAAATTAGAATCAAACACCTT
>JAUNXD010000053.1 GCA_030539985.1 Methanobrevibacter sp. | reverse complement strand
TTTTTTTATAAAATATAAAAATAAACATTTTAATTAATTTATTTTTTTTTAAAACACTTTTATTTAATTAATTTTTAAATATTGTGCAATAGTTGGCTTCGAGTTAACATCTTCAATACCTCTATAAACTATATATTAATTTAACATTAAATATATGTTAGTAGGTGATTTTGATTAAATATTTGTATATTGGAATAGATGATACTGATTCTCCCGATGGGATGTGTACGACATATCTTGCAAGCCAGATTATTAACAAATTTGGGGATAACGGTATTGATTTGGTTGATTATCCGAGACTGATTAGATTAAATCCATTTGCCCGTCATAAAACTCGTGGAAACGGGGGGGTTGGTTTAAAAATCTTAAATGATGATAATGCCGACATTGCAAAGGAAATAGTCTTGAGTGAAGTTGAAAAACTTTCAATGTTTGACTGCGATAACACAAATCCCGGAGTAATATTTTATGATGGTGAGATTACCTCTGAAATGAGGGAATATGCATTCAGGGCAATCTATGAGTTCATCACCATTGATGAGGCTGAGGAATTTGGAAAATCAGTCGGATGTGAAATTCATAAATTTAAAAAAGGAAGGGGGATAATCGGGTCTATTGCTTCAATAAGCTTGCCGTTAACCGATTATACTTATGAGCTGCTTGCATATAGGGCACCTGATAATTTTGGAACCAAAAGGCAAATCGATTATGAATCCGTTTACAGAATGGATGATGAGACTTTTCCGGATACCTTTGAAAATATTGATTATTCGCAAGATTATATTGCAATTGAGCCAAAAACTCCATGCCCAGTTTTATATGGAATCAGGTCAAACAGTGTGGAATCATTAAAATCAGCAAAGGCCATTGTTGAGGTTGGCGAACCGATTGATGATTGGTGTATTTTTAAAACAAATCAGCATACGGATATGCATATTCAAAATGCCTCTAAAATATCTGACATGAAACAGTTCGGATGTTACTGCGTTTGCGGTAAGGTAAAAAACAAGCCTGCCATCATTGATGGAGGGCACATGTTCTTCTATATTGGAGATGATTCAGGAGAGATTGAATGTGGCGCATATGAGCCTACCAAAAACTTTAGAAAAACCGTGTCTTGTTTAAGGCCGGGGGATGTCATCAGGGTTTATGGTGGAATCGGTGAGCATAACACCTTCAATATTGAAAAATTCCAAGTAATTAAATTAAATGATGTTGAGTATAAAAATCCTGTTTGTGAATGTGGAAAAAGAATGACTTCGGCAGGTAAGGGTAAAGGGTTTAAGTGTAGGAAGTGCGGAAATAAAATAGAGTCAAATGAAAAAGTTGCTACTAAAATTTCACGCAAATTAAAAAATGGTTGGTTTTATGAAACACCAGTTTCTGCAAGGAGACATTTATCAAAACCACTTTGCCGAATGTTTTAACTATTTTTTTGCATCGACTTATCCGGAATCTCATTTGTGGCTCATATCCTCTTAGTTACGGCTGGCATTCCACCATATTTTATTCCTATTTTGTGAAAATTATTACTATTTTTTGTTCTATTTTAGTGAATTTTTTAAAGATGAATGCTATTAATTTATATAATATGTCTTTGGAAAATAATAGTATATCATAGATTTCGATATATAATTCAAAATTGTTTGGGAGTGGATTAAGATTCCTGATAAAAATCCTGATGGTCATGTTGAGCATATTTATAGGGAAAAAACTGATAAACGTATTTTGAAGAAAAATCCATGGAGAGATTACAGATTACATGGAACTGTACTTGTTTTAGTGATTATTGCAGAATTAATTGGAACAATTGAAATTCCACTCGCTAAAGATGTTTCGATTATTATAATGCCTCTGATTTATACAATTGTTTTTGGTCTTGCTTTTTACTTGATAAAACCGATTAAATGGATTCAAAGAAAACAGGCAAGAATTGCAGAAGGGGCAATGATGCTTTTTATTGGGGTTTTAATTGCTAAATTGGCAATATCAAGTGGTCAGTCCATTGGTTTGATTTTTGAAATGGGTCCGGCTTTAATATTGCAGGAACTTGGGCACCTGGCAACAATACTTGTTCTTCCTATTGCATTGGTTTTAGGATTTAAAAAAGAATCCGTCGGTATGACAAATTCCATTGGAAGGGAGCCGAATGTTGCGGTTGTCGTTGATAAATATGGATTCAACTCCCCTGAATCAAGAGGGGTATTTGCAATATTTATTATCGGTACTGTTATAGGTACGATATTCATCAGTTTCCTTGTAACATTCTCATTGTCATTCTTGCCTCTGCATCCATTTGCATTTGCTATGGCAAGTGGTGTGGGAAGTGCAAGTATGAATGCTGCAGCAATATGTCCTACTCTTGCGGCATTTCCAGGAATGGAAACTCAAATCGAGGCATTTGCAGGATTCAGTAATTTATTGTCCTTCTGTGTAGGAATATATATTGTAATATTTGTAGCGCTTCCATTAACTGAAAAAGTCTATGACTGGTTGGAACCTAAAATTGGAAGGGATTCCATAATTCCTGAAAAGGAGGATGAATAAAATGCCGGATTTGATTGACGGATCTGAGAATGTTACTGTCCACGGTATTTTAAACTGGATTTTCCTGCTAATCATTTTCTCAATCATCACTGTCATTGGGAATTATCTGGGTTATCACCATCCTATGGAAAGTTCTATCGTAGGTATGGCAATACTGTCTGTAATCACACTTGTTGGCGTGTGGATGGAAAGATATATTCCGCTGAACGTCTCTTCAATACTGTATATCAGTGTAATAGGTATTATTTTGGCTTTTCCAGGCATGCCTACTTCAAATTTCGTTCTTCATTATGTCTCTCAAGTTGAACTGTTATCAATAGTAACCGTATTTCTGGCTTATGTAGGTATTGGTATGGGTAAAAGTTGGGATGAATTTAAGGCATTAGGTTGGAGAGCAGTTGTAATAACTATTTTGGTTATTGCGGCAACTTATTACGGAGCAGCTATTGTAGCACATATTGTTCTTGTCTTAACAGGTGTTCCAGCTGTTTAAATTACTTTTTTAATTTTCAATCTTAACTTTTTAATACATCTTTTGACATATATTATTTTTAGATGTTTTATGTTTTTACAAAATATTTCCAAATTCATTTCAAATTATCGCTATGAACAGGCAACAGTGGAATCAATCACTACGGCAAAGGCCGCATTTTTAGACTTTTTTGGAGTTACTTACAGAGGAATAGGTGAAAAAGCTCCGCAGATTGCATGTTATAGTGTTGAAGAAATATTTCAGGGAAACTTAAATCTAAATTTAAATGCTTCAATCATCGGCACTAAAATAAAAACCGATGTTTTGCATGCTGGTTTTATCAACGGAATTTCTGCACATGTCCTGGAACTTGATGATGGTCACAGAGGAGCTCAAATCCATTTGGGTTCTGTTATTTTCCCGACAGCACTTGCAATTGCTGAAAGTTATGATTTAGCCGGAAAAGAGTTTATAGAAAGTGTTCTTGTAGGTTATGAAGTGGGGATTCTTTTGGGAAAAATCGTCAATCCCGAACACAGAAACAAGGGTTTCCATACAACAGGAACAATAGGTGCATTTATAGCAGGGGCTGTTGCTTCAAAATTATTGAAACTGGATGAAGGACAAATATTGAATGCATTAGGTTTATGTGGGACTCAGGCTGCAGGGCTCCTGGAATCTGACCATGGAGGATCAATGGGAAAATCATTGCATGTTGGTAAGGCAGTTTATAATGGAATATTGTCCGCTTATCTTGCAAGGAATGGATTTACAGGCAGCGGAACAATTTTTGAAGGTAATGAAGGATTTCTAAAAGCAATGGTTTTTGACAATAGTGATTATACGATTGATGACTTCTCATTTGAAGATGTGCTAAATGATATCGGAAAGGTAAGGGTTAGAGATATCTATTTTAAGAAATATCCCTTCTGCAGGCATTTGCATTCATCAATAGATACTGCATTAAAGCTTAAGTCCAGTATAGGTGATGAATACAATCATATTCAAAATGTGGCGATTAAAACATATTCCGTTGCGGCAGAACACAATAATTTCAATCCCAAAAACATTGAAGAGTTAAGGCAAAGTCTCCCTTATGCCGTTGCGATATCCCTGGTTGTAGGTGAAGTCAGCGTTGATGACATTAATCAATTGATTGAATACGGTCTTCTGGATAATTATTCGACAGTAGACACTGTCAACAGCATTAAAAAAATTGTTAACAGCATGATTATTGTTGCTGATGATAAATTAAATGAATTGTATCCTGATAAAAGACCCTCAAATGTTATTATCAAATTGGATGAAAGCTTTAGAAACGGCGTATTTCAAAATATCACATTCCTCCCAAAAGGGGATTTTGAAAATCCGTTCCAACTTAGGGATTTAATCGATAAATTTAAAGGATTGAATCCTCATTATGACATTAATAATTTAACTGTTATAGATTCGCTTGAAGATTATACAATGAAATATGTTGTTCGCAAATTAAACGAGTAGATATTATGGAAAATACAAAAAAATTCCTTAAAAAGATAGGCATTGAAGAAGTTTTTGATGATTATATTTCAAAAAAACGGTTTGATGATGGAGGTCAGTACCGTTTTGAAGTGCCGGGAATCCAATCTCCAAAAACAATGAAAGCACTTTTGGATGAATCAGTTAAAAATGACATTTTCATTCATCGGGTCACACAGACAAAAGGAATCATGATGCTGACCGATGATGAAATCACTGAAATGGTTAATTTGGCTAAGGATTACGGATGCGAACTATTTTTATCAGTAGGTCCACGGGCAACATATGATACCTCCGCTACTGTCCATACAAAAGAGGGAAGCAGGATTGGTTACAGGTTAAGAGGTTATGATAATCTTGTTTATGCTGTGGAAGATGTAAAAAGAGCCTGCAGATTGGGAGTTCGAGGAATCTTGCTTTATGATGAGGGGCTTCTTTTCGTATTGAATAAAATGCGTAGTGAATCAGAAATTCCTCAAAACGTTCATTTTAAGCTGTCTGCTCATGCGGGACATTCAAACCCAGCATCTGCAAAACTGCTTGAAAAGCAGGGATTGAATTCTTTGAATCCGGTAAGGGATTTGCAGATTCCAATGATTGCATCAATTAGGGATGCATGTGATATGGCATTGGATTTGCACACTGAAAATCCTAAATCAACTGGCGGATTCATAAGGCATTATGAAGTTCCGAAATTCATTGAAGTTGCCTCCCCGGTTTATCTTAAAACTGGAGGATCTGTTGCAGCCAATCATAATTGGGATACAACAGAAGCAGAGGCAATTGCCCGCATCAAACAAGTCAAGTTAGTTAAAAGGATGATTGACGAGTATTGTCCTGAAGCCATCCCTTCACCAGATAAATCCGGAGACTTGGCTGTTCCTGAGTGATGTTATGAATATTGTAAATGATATTTCCAAAACCATTATAGATGCTTCAATCACACTTTCAAAAGACAAATGCAATGCATTAAAGCATGCAATTGACATTGAGGATAATGACAATGCGCATTGGGCGCTGACACAGATTTTAAAAAATTATGAGGTTGCTCAAAAAAACAGATTTCCATTATGTGACGACACTGGAATTCCTCATGTGATAATTGAAATCGGCGAAGAAAGACAAATCACTGGGGAACTTTTAAATCAGATTCATGAAGGCATTGCATTGGGTTTGAACAATCTTCCTGCAAGGCCGATGGCAGTAAAAGGTAATGAAATTGAAAGAATAGAACAAAGTCAAGGATTACATGATTCTCCGGGCAAACTGGCACCGGCATCCATATTGCTTGACACTGTTAATGACGAATCCGGCTATAAAAGGGATATCTCTTCGGATACATTAAACATTCATTTTTTACTTGAAGGAGGAGGTCCTGAAATCAGGGCAAAGACATTCAGGGTATATCATAAGAGATCCTTTGAGAATGTTATAAACACTGCCTGCGGATGGTTGGAATCCTCTCTTAAAATGTTGGGTTGCACCCCTTCAATTCCCTCAATAGGGATTGGAAGGACACACTACGAGGCAACTTCACTTTTACTTAAATCAATTGCCTATGGTAATCTGGACAATCAGAATGATTGCGAAAAGGAGATTGCCGAGAGGTTAAACAGTACGGGAATCGGACCTTTGGGTTTTGGGGGTAAGACAACAGTTCTTGGATGCTATTTAAATATAGGCAATCAGAGAGCAAGCGGCATTAGGGTTGTATCAGTCAGACCGTCCTGTTTTGTCGAACCGAGAGTTGCCACATTGAAATTGTAACGTTTATATATTATTTTAAATGTATCTTTAATTATAAGTTCAAAAGGTTAAAAAATGCAAGATAATAATTTTAAGGTTAATCCTAAATCTTTAAAAACTGCAGTCACTCGGGTTGAGAAAAATAAGATTGTAACTCGAGGATACAATCAAAGGGATTTGATTGAAAAAATAAGATATAATGATATGGTGTTTTTACTTTTGAAAGGCAGATTACCTTCCATTAAGGAAAGTAAAATATTCAATCATGTCCTTGTATCATTTTGCGATCATGGCGTAACTCCGCCAAGCACTCAAACAGCACGTTTGATTACCTCATCAGGCTCCCCAATCAACTCAGCAGTATCCGGGGCATTGTTATCTTTTGGACATAAGCATGCGGGAGCTATTGAAAAGGCAATGGAGTTGTATCAATCAAAAATCAATTCAGCACATTTGATTGATGATCCTGACATTGACAATAAGCAGATTGCAAGTCTGGCAATTGAAATTCATAATGAATACATCCTTAAGGATAGAAAAATACCTGGTTTTGGCCATAGATATCATAACATTGACCCAAGGGCTGATAAATTGATAGATATTGCTATTAATGAAGGTTTTATTGGACCACATGTCAAACTGGCATTGGCACTTCAGGATCTGGTTTTTGAAAAAAAGGGTGTTCGCTTAAATGTTGATGGGGCAAACGCCGCAATATTATCTGATTTGGGTTTCGATTCCGAATTGGGTCTTGGAGTATTTATGATCGGCAGGCTTCCGGGAATCATAGCTCATATTCATGAGGAAAGAATGGATGAAGAAGAATTTAGAAGATTTTGCGATCTTGATGATGTAGAATATATGGGATGATAAAATGGAATTTATCGATGTTATTAACGAAAGGTACAGCGTAAGAGGATATCTGGACAAAGAAGTCGAAAAGGAAAAATTGGAATATGTTTTAAAGGCGGCAACAATTGCACCGACAGGTGTTAACAATCAGCCATTCAAAGTTTATGTTATCGACACCAAAATGCATAAAGATGAATTGTCTGAAATTTATGGAGCCAAATGGTTTGTGGAAGCCCCTTACGTATTGTGCGTAGTCGGCATAATCAATGAGGCATGGACCAGACCTTGGGATCAAAAAAATATTGTGGATATCGATGCAACAATCGTAATGGACCACATGATTCTTGCTGCAACCGATGTTGGCCTTGGAACCTGTTACATTGCAGCATTTCAGAAAAACAAGGCACACAAATTCTTAAACTTGAATGAAAACGAGGAAGCAATTCTGTTTACTCCATTAGGATATGGTAATGCTGATCCAAGGGAAACTCCAAGAAAAGAATTGGACGAATTTGTAGTTTATATTGATTAAAATGGGATTATATATCTTGAGTGCGGATAATTCCAAGGAAATGGAAAAACTTTCCAATGAATTATCTCAAAATAAATTTAAAACAATAGAAAAACAGGATAATTATGTCCTGATGAAAAAAAGACGATATGGAAACCTTTTGATTCATGCAGTTTGTCTGATAATTGCATTGAGTGTTTTTGGAATTGCAATTTTTATTAATGTTATCTATTTCGCCTATTCATTTATTTGGGCATCTCCTAACGTGCTTATAACAACTGAAAAGGTTGGAGATGATGGAGAACCATTGGAATTTAGTGATATGGATGAAATATTGAAAAAAGCCACTGCTATTCTATAATTTCATCAACATCATATTCCTCTATTTTTCTTATTACCAATGGGTTTTTACAATTAAGATATTCGGATTCTTCGCCAAGTTTTGCATCAATAAAGACTTCATTCACCGTAGGTTCAGCAAATAATGTGAATATGTCAGATATGAACTCATCATAATCATTTTGAACCTCTTGGCTGCTGAAACCTAATCTTGGAAGTTCATTGGTCCAAATGTCGTTTCCAGGCGAAAATTTTTTATCAATAACTTTCCCATCTTTAATTTCACCGTCCAGGGTTAGTGAAAAATTTCTATTTAAAATTATCCAGACTGCTCTTTGCATGATTAATAGTTAAGACAAAATGATATAAATATCATGAAGGTTAAACTAAAATTAAGTGTTATTATGGCAAATGTTAAAATGTTTAAATTACTGGGTGTAATGCTGGCATTGGTGCTGATTGTTTGGGCAATTGCTCCATTTTTAAGACACCAACCAATCACAAATGATATGATGGCCACTGCAATTGTATTTATTATGATTGCCATTGCTTACTTTATCATATTGGTTAATCCGAGCTGGACTAAAGCGGTATTCTTTTTTGAGGGTATTGTTATAGGTGTCAGTGGATACATGTTACTTGCATATCCATACAACCTCGAACTTGCAATTGTCGGGTTAATTATCATTGCAATCGCAGTTCTTGCTTATTTGCAAAAATTACCGCCTAGCATATTGAAATGGTTTTACAGATAATTCATTTATCTTTTATTCTTTTTTTTACCAAATTTTTTCATGTAAATTATATCTTTTAAATACTTTTTTTAATTCAAAATATAATTTTACGAATTCTAATCAAAATTTTATAGTAAAAGATATATATATTGCACAACAAAAATATGTTCACCATGGTGATTAATTATGGCAGAGATATCAGACGCAATCGCAATGATAAAAAA
>JAUNXD010000281.1 GCA_030539985.1 Methanobrevibacter sp. | reverse complement strand
TATATCAACTGTTGACGATTCAGAAGCACTGATGGATATATATTATCTTCAAGGAGTGATGAATCCGGAAAAACGTACATTCAACGGCAATGAATGGAATATTTACTTCTCACAGGCAGTTGAAGGAAATGACAGTAATTCAAATGACACTCCAATGAATATTATCATTTGTCAGTCACAAGGTGAAAAACAGGGATATCTAATCTATATGATTATTGATTCAAAATCAAAAGTGAATGCAACACTCAATACATATGGAGAATCCTACACTGACTTTGTTGAACCTCTGCTTAAAAGTATTACCTTAAAGAAAAGTAAAAATGTTCCAAAAATTTATGAGGAATTCGGATTGACCGAAGATCAGTTCGACCAACAAATGGATTTGATAAAACAGTATAAGGCAGGAAATGCTTCCGCCTTACAGGGCACTGGTTAGATGAGAATTACGGTTTTTCATGCAAACGAATGCGATAAGAAAAAGTGCACAGCAATTAAGCTTGCAAAGATGGGAAAATGCAGATTAGTTGATAATATCAATAAAATCCCATCAGGTGCAATAGTTCTTAATCCTTATGCTGAAAAGGCCGTATCTTATGAAGACTACCGTTACGTACAAAGAAGGGGAATTGTGGGACTTGACTGTTCATGGAATGACGTGTCAAGTTCTAAAAAATTCTTCTCCCTTTCAAAATACCACAGATCATTGCCGTTTTTAATAGCCACCAATCCGGTAAACTATGGAAAGGCATGCATATTGTCAACTGTTGAAGCGATTTCAGCAACGCTTTATATTACTCGCTTTAAGGATGAGGCCATTGACCTTATGAATGGTTATAAATGGGGGCATACTTTCATCGAACTTAACCATGACTTGCTTGAGGCATACAGTGAAGTTGACACAAGTGCTGAGGTGGTTAAAGTTCAAAATGAGATTCTTCTGGAGAAAGGTATTATCACTGAAGAGTAGTTCTTCATTTCTTTTGTGAAAGAGGGATATTTTTTCTTAAATATCTTTTTTTATTGTTCTGTTAATTTTTTCTTATTTTAAGTGATTTTTACTAAACCTTTAAATACTATTAATTTTAAATAATTAATTAATAGTTATGTAATGCATAACGATTTAATTTTATTAGTTTTTCATGATTATAAGGAGGAGTTATTTATGGCAAGATTCGAAGAAGCAGAAAACAGAATGTTCAATGTTAAAATCTGCTTAAAATGTAATGCTCGTAACCCTGCTGGTGCTACAACCTGTAGAAAATGTGGTTACAAAGGTTTAAGATTCAAAGCAAAAGAACAAAGAGGATAGTCATATTCTCTTTAATTTTACTATTTTTTTTCTAAAACATTAAATATTATTTTTTACAAAACTATTTTCAGGTATTCATATGAAAGATGTTGAAAATTATATTAGAGATATTTTAAAAACAAGAAAATTACATTTTACTTTAATTGATCCTGATGAACAGACACCTGAAGAAGCTTTGGAAATTGCTACTGCAGCTATTGAAGGTGGAACTGATGGTATAATGATTGGAGGATCCACCGTTGATGGTGATGATGTAGATAATACCTGTAAAATATTATCTGAAAACATTGCAGTTCCTATTATTATTTTCCCAGGAAATACAAGTAGTGTAAGTAGTTATGCTGATGCAATTTTTTACATGAGCTTTGTGAACTCAAGAAATCCGTACTGGATTAATGGGGCTCAGGCAATCGCTGCACCTGCTGTAAAGGCTTCCGGAATGGAAATCTTACCTATGCATTATATGGTAATTTCACCTGGAGGAACTGTTGGCTGGGTTGGAGACGCTAATTTGGTGCCTAGAAACAAACCTAAAATACCTGCAGTTTATGCAATGTCTGCAGAACTCTTTGGAATTAAATTCTTCTATCTTGAAGCGGGTTCTGGTGCTTCAGAACCGGTAACTCCTGAAATGGTTGCATATTCCAAAAAGGCAGCTCCTAAAAATATTTTAGTTGTTGGCGGAGGAATCCGTGATGGAAAAGCTGCATACATGGCTGCTAAAGCCGGTGGGGATATTATCGTAACCGGGACTGTTGTAGAAGAAGTAGATGATGTAAAATCCAAAATTCAAGAAATTGCAGGAGCTGTTTTAAAAGCTTCAAAAGAGTAGTTTTTAACTGCTCTTACCAAAC
>JAUNXD010000280.1 GCA_030539985.1 Methanobrevibacter sp. | reverse complement strand
GTTTTACAACATATCGAATAACCTGTTTCATCTATATATGTTATTTATTGAGTTAACTTTTAAATATTTTTTTAATAATCTATTTTTCGGATTTCCAACTAAACAGTATTTATTACTATTTTATAATTTCTCTACAACATCAAAATATGAAGAAAATGGCATTTTGAAACCACTTGATGTATATGTATTACTTCACTTCTGACATTCCTCTGGAACGTCCCAAATTGACCTAATTTAATATATAAAGAAAACGTATATTTTATGTAATAATATACGTAAAAAGTGAAAAGATACGAAGTCTTTATATATTAAAAAATTCAATAGTATAACAAGGGTTTGAGTCAAGAAAATATGGAGGCGAAAAGCGAATGATAGAAGTGAATGAGCTATCCGACTACCTGGAAGAATACCTGGAGGAAAAGCAGGAAGTAAAAAACCTGACAAAGGAAACCATAAGAAAACAGACCTTCAACATATCCAAGTTCATAGAATATCTTGAAAACCAGGGAGTGGAGGAGCTAAACGACAAGAATATCAAAAGGCAACTGCGACATTACCGTAGGCACTGCCTGAAGGAACGGGGAAACAAGAGGACAACCGTTAAAACATACATGATGAATATTCTCGAATTCATCAACTCAGAAGACGTGCAGGAAGATTTGCAGCACGAACCAATCAAAATGAAGGATATCATAGAGGTCAAAAGCGAAGATCCGGAAACTGCCAAAAAAAGAATAGAGAAAATATCCCTATCCTGGCCGCAATCCAATTTCTTTTTGGATACAATTGATTTACGCGGAAACAAGAGAGATTACGCAATATGCAGGACATTCATCGATTCCGGGATGAGGCTCAAGGAACTTGTGCTCTTAAACAAGACCGATATTCAGGTTCCGCTGGATGAGCACGGCTACTATATCCTTCCAGATGACCCGAATGAATTCATTGATGTTTACCTGCGTGCAGAAACCACCAAGGGGGAATTGAAGGACCGTACGACATTCATAACCTATGATACATTGAGAAGCATCAATGACATGATAAGGGAGAGAACCACAAAAATGAGGAAAAACACTAATGACGTCTATAGACCAATAGTTCAGAGAAAAAAAGCCAAGGAGGAAGAAACACGGGAAGAACTGTTCACCACTCAAAAGGGAAAACGCATAAGCAAGCGTGGAGTTCAGGACATCATAAAGAAATATGCTCGTGAATGCGATTTCAGAATACGTGATGAGGGAATTGAATGTCCTGTGGATTACACCCATAGCGTCAGTGTCCACATTCTAAGACACACTGCACTGTCCCATTATGCTGAAATCCTAACAGTTGCAGAGGTTCAATCTATTGCAGGTCACTCCAACTCTCAAACCACAGATAAATATATTCACATTGACCGTGAGCAAATGAAACAAAAATTAAAAGTCAATTCTCGAAGATTTAACACTTAATAATGTTAAATCTTCTATACTAATTTTTAAATACTAATTCTGCCAAATATAAGATTATACAATCGAATTTTTTTGAAAGATTACTATGAATTTAAAAAGAAAATTTCTTATATTTGGTATTGTAGTAATTCTCATTTCCATTATGGGAGTTTATTCGGCGCAATATCATGAAAATGCAACTGAAGTATCCGGTATTGTTGAAAGCGCCAATGGAGATGATGTTTTTGGATGTTGTTCCATTGTATTGCAATTAGATGGAAATGATGGTATGATGTCATTTAGACGTGATTCCAATTACACTGCCGACATGAAGGTTGAAAAGATTAACTGGCACGGCATTCCTGTAATCAAACAGTCTAAGGAAGATCAAGGTTATTTCACCCATGCAATAATCACCCATGACGGCTGGATGATTGGTATGGGCGGCATTGATGACGGTGAAGACAGCAAGAAATGTGAAGATATAGCCTATAAAATGATAAACAATGATTCAAGCATCAACAAATCCTGCCTGAAGGAAATTCAGGATATCAAAAAGCCATACGGCAGAGGACATGTTGTAGTCAAGGCGCCTAACGGCAATTATGGGTTTGCAAATGTTAATAAGTTGAAAACCGGCACTTTGGAACCAGGAATGTATATTTCAATACCAAATAATTATTCAATGTCTCGTTCAGGCAATCTTTCATTATAAAGTGATGATTTAATTAAGGA
>JAUNXD010000052.1:4071-8977 GCA_030539985.1 Methanobrevibacter sp. | reverse complement strand
AAATGAATCAAGCAAGAATTAAACTTACTGGAACTGACCCAGAAAAATTAGCATATGTTTGTGATCAACTTAAAAAAATTGCTGAAAGAACTGGTGTTGACTTATCTGGTCCTATTCCATTACCTACTAAAAAATTAGTGGTACCAACAAGAAAATCTCCGGATGGAGAAGGTAAAGCTTCTTGGGAAAAATGGGAACTCAGAATTCATAAACGTTTAATCGGTATTGGAGCTGATGAACGTGCTATGAGACAAGTCATGAAAGTAAATGTTCCTGATAATGTAAGTATTGAAATTGAACTTAAAGGATAAATATTTAGAATCCTTCTAAATATTCCTTTTCACATGCCGAGATAGTCTAGTCTGGTAAGGCGCAGGACTTGAAATCCTGTGAGGTTATCCTCGCCTGGGTTCAAATCCCAGTCTCGGCGTTTTATCTTTATATCTATTTTTAAAAAAAGTTTTTTAATCTAATATCTAATTCATCCAAATTAGATACAATATCTTTTTTATTTAATCCGTCTATTTTTGGTCTTTGAATCATCACGACGCCAACACCTTTTTCATTTGCTGCCTGAATCTTTTCAACAACGCCGCCAATGTCCCCACTTTCTTTTGTAATCATTACGCAGGCATCATATTTTTCCATCAATTCAATATTTTCCTCCAGGCTGGCGGCTCCGGTCATTGGAATGATGTGTGTTGGATCAACGCCCAGTTCCTGACATTTGATAAGTGAACTTTCCACCTTTAGGATTCTAGGATAGAACCTGTTTACCGGAACGTATTTGACAATGTCTTTCATGGTATTGGCTCCTGCAAAATGCAGTACGTTTCCTTCATTGAATTCATTTTTTATGAGTTTTCCTGCATCGTCAAATGAATTTACATAATGGATATGTGATGTATCGATGTTTTCGAAGTTGGTGGTAGGTCTCTCAAAGCGGATATAGGGCATTTTCAACTCATTTGCTATGCTTGAGCTGGTTTGTGTAATGTGTTCGGCAAACGGATGGGTTGCATCTATCAGCAATTCAAAGTTTTTATTTCTGATTATTTCAATGATTTCATCTTTTAAAAGGGGTCTTGCAATCGTATCGTCACTTCCACTTTCCTGAGCCAGTTTTGCACCATATTCTGTTGTGGTTGTTGTTAAAACATAAGCGTCATAATTCTTTTTAATGTGTTCGATAATGTTCGTTGAGTCTTTCGTTCCTCCAAGTATTAGAATTTTCATTTAATCACCATATTCATTAGTTTTTCGCTTATAATTATTGTAAATGATATGATTAAAATCATCATCCAGTCAATTAGGCCTATAGGTGTTGTTCTGAATATAATCTGCAGTTGTGGAAGATATATGATTAATAGTTGAAGCACAAATGAAAGTATTATTGCCAAATAGAGGTATGTGCTTCTTTTTTGTGAGTTTGCTTTTCTGTTGTATGCGTTAAACAGCTGATACATTACAAATAATGTAAATGCAATGGTCATTGCCTTTTTTTCACCTGCATTGATGCTTAACTGATAACTGAACATTGCTATTGTTCCAATTGCCATCACGATTCCTGAAATAAGTATTTCAGTCAATGTCTTTCTAGTGAGGATATCTCCGGTTTCCGGAGGGTGTTGCATCAAGTCCTTTTCAGCTCCCTCTATTCCCAAGGTCTGTGCCGGAGGCCCATCCATTACAATATTCAACCATAGCAACTGAACCGGATTGAATGGCAGCGGCAAACTGAGAAGTGATGTTCCGATTATTGTTAAAATTGCTCCCACGTTTGTTGATACTTGGAATTTAACAAACCTTTTGATGTTGTCATATATTTTACGGCCTCCTTCAATGGCCTTGACAATTGTTGCAAAATCATTGTTTTGCAGAATCATGTCTGCGGATTCTTTTGCAACGTCACATCCGTCACCCATTGCAACGCCAATTGATGCCTTTTTAAGTGCAGGTGCATCGTTTACCCCATCACCTGTCATTGCAACAATGTTATTTGAACTTTTAAGGGCTTCAACAATCCTCATTTTTTGCTTTGGTTTTACTCTTGCATAAACCTGAATGTCATCGGCAATTTCAAGGTATTCCTCGGTTGTAAGCTTTTCTAGTTCATTTCCTGTAATCACTCTTCCGGTAGTCAGTATTCCAAGATCTTTTGCAATTGCACATGCGGTTTTTTCATGGTCTCCGGTAATCATCTTTACTTTGATTCCGGCTTTGATA
Source organism: Methanobrevibacter sp. (assembly GCA_030539985.1). Taxonomy (GTDB): domain Archaea; phylum Methanobacteriota; class Methanobacteria; order Methanobacteriales; family Methanobacteriaceae; genus Methanocatella. Next base: position 6,751 of record JAUNXD010000052.1, on the reverse strand, counting down.
CAATCGCTTACTGCCTTTTTTGCATCTTTTTTTGGAGGATCTGTCAATCCCAATAGTCCGGTGAAAATTAAATTTTCTTCAGGTTCTGTTTCATCCTCAATCTTATATGCAAATCCGATTACCCTTAATGCATTGGCACTCATTTCATCAATTTTTTTAAGTATCGTTTCCTTGATTATATCATCAATTATTTCAATACTTCCATTATTATCTATGTGTTTGCATTTATCTAGAATTATTTCTGGAGCACCTTTTGTAAAAACAATATTATTTTCATTGTTTAGGCTATGTATCGTGGTCATCATTTTACGATTACTGTCAAGAGGAATTTCATCAACTCTTGTCAATTTGCTGTTATGGTTTTGACAGAATTTTAGAATTGCTCCATCTGTTTGGTCGCCTATGGTTTCTCCGTTATTGATGCGGGCATTATTGCATAGTTTTCCAATTTCAAATGTTTTATCTTCATTGGTGTAATATGAATCGACAACTGTCATCCTGTTTTCGGTTAAAGTACCTGTCTTGTCACTGCAGATGATGGTACAGGAACCCAGTGTTTCAACGGACAGTAATTTTCTAACGATTGCATTGGATTTGGCCATTTCAGACATGCCTAATGCAAGAGTCAATGTTAAAACGGCAGGCAAACCTTCGGGAATTGCCGCAACAGCAAGTGCAACAGCAGTCATGAATGTTTCAACAATAGGAATTCCCTTAAACAGTTCCAAAATAAAAATTACGATACAAACGGCAATTGCAATCAGGGATAATGTTTTTCCAAGGTTTCCAACCTTGACCTTTAAAGGTGTGTCCTCGTCGGTTTGCTGAACGACTTCTGCGATTTCTCCAATTTCCGTTTTCATTCCGATGGATTTAACAACTCCAATACCATTTCCTGACAGAATATTGGAGTCCATATAAAGATTGTCGCCGGATTCTTTTTTAACTGCTTCGGATTCTCCGGTCAGTGATGATTCATCACAAGTCAGATTATTGCCTTCAATCAATACCAGATCTGCAGGAACCTTATCTCCCTCTTCAAGAATGATGATATCTCCGATTGTCAGCTCTTCGGAGTTTATCTTTTCCACAGTATTGTTTCTTCGAACCACAGCTGTCTTGACTATGAAACTTTTAAGGCTTTCAACAGCCTTTTGCGAACGGTATTCCTGAATAAATCCCATAATGACATTTAACAAAACCGCAAGAAGTATTACTCCAGCATCTATAATGTCTCCAATTGCATAGGATGCAACGGCAGCAACCAAAAGAAGTCCGATTAAAATGTCTACAAACTGGGAAAAGAACAGGTTAATTAATGGTGTTGGCTTTCTTTCTTCAATTATATTCAAACCATATTCCTTTTGTCTTTTAAGAACTTCATTTTTGTCAAGTCCTTCCAGGGATGTATCAAACCGTGATAAAATATCTTCCATTGTATCACCTTAAAGTGTAAAAGCTGGCCTTTTTAAAATTTTTTAATTTCATTTTAACCCTGCCAGTATTTAAATCTTCGTTTGTCAGGGGTTTTATTATAAGTTGTGAGTCGATTTCCATTGCAAGGCCAACTAAATATGGTTGGAGTTCACTGGGTGGCCTGATTGAGTAAATAATATCAATATCCTTGTACAAATTCATATTAGGCTTTGTGATATCGTCTTTTATCACAGTTTCATCTTTTGGAGCAATGTCTGTTTTAATTAGGGTAATGTTGTCTTTTTCAGATAGAAAATTTGCAATTCTGTCGAATTTACCCACTCCGACTTCTGCAATTTTTACATTATTTTCTCCAACTTCACTTAAAATGTATTCAGCAAAATCGTCCCACATTTTTATCCTCAATTAAATATTCGTAACAAAAGTATTAAATACATTGCTTTTTATATTTTAATTTGATATGTTGGTTCGAAAATTTAATCCAAAAGATTTAAAAAGAGTTTATGAAATAGAAAACATGTCTTTTAATCAATCTTATGGTATTAACATGTTCCAACAGTTATATGAAATGGGTGTTGGTTTTTTAGTGGCTGAAGAAGATGGCTACGTTATCGGATATGTTATTTTTTGGATTAAATATGAAAATCAGGGCCATATCATTTCAATTGCCGTCGATAAAAATTACCGCCGTCTCAAGGCAGGAACTCATCTTCTTGTAAAGGCCATTTCCATATTGTCACTTTTAAATCTTGACACTATTTATTTGGAAGTTAATGAAAACAATAAAGGTGCTGTTGAATTTTATAAAACGTTCAATTTTAAAATCGACAGGGTTGTTCCGGGATATTATGAGGATGGTGATGGGGCTATACTGATGTATTTACCTTTAAAGAGAGGTAAAATTTCCAGCTAACATTTGCCTATATTGGGTTATCGCATCGGCAGGCATGTTTCCTGTTGCAAATAATATGGCTATCAATGCAATGTAGAATACAAATATTGCCAATTGGATATGTCCGTGCTTTCTGGCATAGGGGTCCTTTCTGGTTGATAGGTAAATCGCAATGATTAGGCCTAATATTCCTCCCAATATTGAGAAAACATATCCGAAGATGATTAGCCATCTGCTGGTTCTTCTTGGAGTATTGATTTTTGGCTCATGTGAAACTTCTTTTTGAATAATGATTGGACCGAGGTTGGTAGTGCTTGTTTCAATTTGTTGTTTAAAAACCAATGGAGTACC
>JAUNXD010000052.1:0-4061 GCA_030539985.1 Methanobrevibacter sp. | reverse complement strand
CCGCATAAAGGACAGGTACCTGCATTTGCTTCTATTTTTGGAAATTCGTGTCCGCATTTGTAGCAAAAACCATATTTATCATCTGCGGCAGTACCGCATTGTGGACATCTTCTAATCATACTATCACTTATTTAATTAATTATTAGTAATTAGTTTATAAATGTTTTTAAATTTAGTTAAATATATTAAATGCATATAAGAAAGAATAATTAATGATTGAAAAAATTGAGATTACACAAAGATTTAATTTCAAACGGTTAAATCGTCACTATGAGTGTTTTACAATCGATTTGGTTAATAAAAATGCCTATTATAAAATTTCCGAGAGAGGAAGTGGTGATAAATTTTTAACCGAAAATTCCTTTTGCGATGATTCATGGATTGATATACTTGTTGATTTGAGACGTAAGATGACAAGTGAGATTCACCGCATTGGCGATGAGCAAATTGATAAGTTTTTGTTTGATTTCAATAATTTAAACTTGTTTGAAGATTTTGAATCTGAGGAATTTTCATATTTTGAAAAAATAGAATTGATCTATTCCTGCAATGTCATAATTTATTCAACGGATAACTATGAAGAGTACAGCTTTAAAAATAACTTTCCTCCAAACTGGATTAGATTCGGTGAAATCTTAAAGGATTTGTTTAATTTTGACGTTTTGCATTTGAATTATCAAAAGCAATTGGTAACTCCACTTTATTTTGACATTAGAAAAGATGGCGTTTATTTTGAAGATAAATTATCTCTCAAAACTATTGAATTTGGCCATTACCAGGCATATCCTTATGAACTTCCAAATCCACGTTTGATAATTAATTTTGCCGACAATACAATTGAGGGTTACATCGAAAAGGAACTCAGTGATGACGACAGGGATCTGATTTTGAATCTGCTTGAGAAATATCATGTCTACATGTGGATTTTCGATGACTATCACAACAAATCAAAAACGCGTGACCCTGATGATTTGGAAGGCTATGAATGGTATTTGGAAATGGTTTTTGAAGGCAATGTCATCTGGCACATATTCGGATATAACGACTATCCGGATACATATGTCTCATTGGCACACGAAATTATTGAAATTACTGGAATGGATCTGTTTGAAATGAATACGATTTGTGAAAATGATTTGAAATTGTTTGAAAGGTTTTCTTCGGAAAAATTAGCTGACTAATTCGATATACTCTTCAAGTAAATCGAACAGTTCTTGTTTTGTATTCATTTTAAATATTCTTGGCTTAATTTCTGAACTTCTCCATTGGCCTTTTAAATAGTATGCTGTATGGGTTCTCATTTTATGCATTGCGACTTTTTCCGGTCTGATTTGGCTTAATAATTCCGCATGCTTTTTAATCATTTCGATTTTTTCTTCCAAGGTGACTTTTTCAGGTTCGATTCCATCATCCAGATAGTTGATGCATTCTTTAATGAGCCAAGGGTTTCCCAAAACGCCTCTGCCAATCATTATCGCATCACAGCCGGTTTCATCAATCATTCTTTTTGCATCAAAGCATGACCAGATATCTCCATTGCCGATTACTGGTATTGTAAGTGAATCCTTGACTTCCTTAATAATTGACCAGTCGGCACTTTCGCCGTATCTCTGTTCTCTTGTACGTGGATGAACTGTTATTGCAGATGCTCCTGAATCTTCAACAATTCCCGCAACTTCAAGCGCATTGATGCAGCTTTCATCCCATCCGCTTCTGATTTTTGCGGTTACCGGAACATCGACACTGTCAACAACTGCTTCCACGATTTCCCCTATTTTTTGAGGATTCTTTAAAAGCGCACTTCCTGCCTGTGATCTTACTGCCACTTTGGGAACCGGACAACCCATGTTGATGTCGATTATGTCTGGCTTCATATTTCTGCAAATGTATTCTGCAGCAATCTTGAACGATTCGACTTCAGCTCCGAATATCTGTTGTGATATTGGTCTTTCACAGTCTGTCATATAAAGCATTTCCTGTGTTCTTGTGTTTTCATACATTATTGCTTTATCAGACACCATTTCTGTTTCAATCAATCCGCATCCCATTGATTTTATGATTCTTCTGAATGCAGAGTCACATATTCCTGCCATAGGTGCAAGAACCACCTGATTGTCAAGGCATACATTTCCAATTTTCCATTTCATAACATTCACACAAAATTATCAGATATTTTCGGTTTTTTCATTAATTATTTATATTTGTATTTATATAATTATATCTATTATATTAATTTAATTATCATAGGGATAACATGGCTAGTGTATCATCAAAAGAATTATATGAATTTAAAAAAACATTAAAAGAATTATCAAATAAAAGAGGCAGAGGTACAGAGCTTGTTTCCGTTTACATTCCACCATCCAAACAATTGAGTGATGTTGGAAAGCACATGAGAGATGAAATGGGTCAGAGTGCTAACATTAAAAGTAAACAAACAAGAAAAAATGTACAGTCTGCTATTGCGGTTATTTTGGAAAGCATTAAATTATACAGGCAGCCTCCTGAAAACGGTTTGGTTTTGTTTGTGGGTATGATTCCTAAAGGCGGTCCTGGAACTGAAAAGATGGAAAAGTATGTTCTCGAACCACCGGAACCTGTTCAAACCTACTGGTATAAGTGTAACAACGAGTTCTTTTTGGAGCCTCTTGAATACATGATTGAAGAGCATGATGTTTACGGCGTTGCTGTTATTGACAGAAATGAAGCAACTTACGCTACTTTAAAAGGTAAGAGGGAAACTGTCCTCGGTCATTTGACAAGTGGTGTGCCGGGTAAGCACAAGGCAGGAGGTCAGTCACAGAGAAGGTTTGACCGTGTAATCGAGGATCTCGCTCACCAGTTCCTTAAACGTATTGGAGATCACATGAACGAAGCGTTCCTTCCATTGAAGGATGATTTGAAAGGAATCATCATTGGTGGACCGGGTTTTACCAAAAAAGACTTCTATGATGGAGATTATCTTCAGTATGAACTTAAGGACAAGGTATTAACCATTGTTGACACTTCCTACACTGGTGAGGAAGGTATCCGTGAGGTAATTGCCAAATCCGCCGATGATTTGGAAAACCTTGACGTGATGCATGAGAAAAAATTGGTTCAAAGGTTTATTAAGGAATTAATTAAGGAAAAAGGATTGTCCTCTTACGGTGAAGATGAAGTGAGAAACAACTTGATTATGGGTGCTGTTGACATTTTGCTTTTATCTGAAGATTTAACCAGCATGCGTAAGAAATTCACCTGTTCCGGTTGTGGTTATGAAACTGATATAACTGTCAAGACTCAGGTTGAAGCGGATAACCTTAAGGAGAAATGTCCAAATTGTGGTGAGACATTAAAAGAATCCGATTCTATTGATTTAGCTGATGAGTTTGTTGAAAAGGCTGAAGAAATGAATACTGATGTTGAATTTATTTCCACAGAAACCGAAGAAGGAATGCAGCTGTTCAGAGCATTCGGCGGAATCGCTGCGGTTCTCAGGTATTATGTGGATTACTAGTTATAGCATTTTGGAGATTTATCCAAATGTGTTATAATATTACTTTTTCTTTTATCTTTTTTTGTATAAAACTCGTTTAATCCTTTTTCTTGTCTAATTTGATTTATTAACTTGAAAAATACTGGTTTTGGGACAGGTATTTCCTTGTTGATTTCCACATATAATGAGTGCAGGTTTCTGTTTTTTGTAAGGTAACTTTCCTTTAGGGTTTCATAGTGTGTCTTTGGAATCATAATTTTTACCATTTTGTTTATTAAAAATTAAATTTCACTACTTTTTTAATATAGATTTGTTAATTATGATATATAAAAGAATATGGTTTTTTATTTTTTATAGTATTTTGTTTAATATTTTTTCTGTATCTGTGCCATTTGTTCGATTTTTCACAGATTATCCTTTTCATTCTCGAACATTTGTACTTGCCATGCCTTCGGAACCTTATGGGTGGAAGATGCTTTCCGACTTTGTTTATGATTTGATAATTTTTATTGCCAATTGTAGAAAAATATTTAAAAAAGATTTAAAAATAAATAGTTTTTTTATAATTTTTTATAATTTGTAT
>JAUNXD010000279.1 GCA_030539985.1 Methanobrevibacter sp. | reverse complement strand
AATGTTATTAAAATAATTATAATCGGGTTTTAAACATGTCTTATATTTATATTGATGAAAGCAGAGATTTAGGAACTAAACAAGGCAGTTCAAAGTATTTTATCATGGCTGCCATCAAAGTTGAGGATTCAAAGAAGCTGGATAAGACAATCAAGAAAAGCCGAAGAGAATCTAAAAAGAAAATGTTAAGTTCAGCTGAAATCAAAGGCGGAAACTTACCTTATGAATTAAAAATCAAAATCCTCAAAAAGTTGAAAAACCTGGACTATGAAGCTTTCATAATAGTTTTTGACAAATCAAACAGATATAAAATAGGTTATGAATATGACAACAAAGAGACATATGACATTTTAGCTTCAAAACTAGCTGAATTAATCAATATCGATAAACCCACTTTCATATTCATTGACAAGTCAAAAAACAAACAGAAAGAAATTAACAATTTCAATGAACTCTTTTTAAACAGTTTAAATAATATTCAAAAGCAACCTATTGTAATCGAGCATGCGGATTCAATGCACTATAAAGGTTTGCAGATGGCGGATTTGATTTCATGGTCTGCATTCCAGAATTTTGAAAATGAAAATCATGAATTCATTGATCTAATAAAAAATAAAGTAATTAAGTTTGTATATGAAAATTAGAATTGATTTATATGAATGATAGAAGAACCCGTATACCACCTAATTCGCCCCTCGTCGAGACAAGGATATACAGGCTGAACTTCAAAAGAAGTTTTTACCTCCTATAAAATTCAATTTATATTATGTATCACCTTGCATATAAATATTTTGCAAGAAAAATTATACTTCAACACCACTTTCACTAACTATTCTCTCACCGACAGGCTGTTCCTCCTCAAAGTTGGAAAGATAATTCTTATAGATTTCATCACCTTCAGAGGAGAGTTCCATAATGTATCGGAGCACATCATCTCTTGAATAGCTGAAATAGATATTTAAAGCTTCATCAATACCCATAAGTTCCAGCTGCATATTCAATAGCTGATTGCAATATTTCAACACCCACTTCTGGTCATTTGCAACATTAACGATAAATCCTGTAATGGCAGAATCGTTAATGTATTCGGCAACGTTCTGGTTAGACCGTTCGTTACCTGCCTGTGATTGTGGAGTAACGAAAGTCCTTAAGATATTATTCCTGAAGATTTCCGTCTGTCTTGTATAGTCGGACTGGTAGTTGTTACCACCTAAGATTTTACTTTCAATTCCAGGAGGCACAATAGCTACATTCGAATCGGCAGTTGTTCCATAATCTGCATAAAGATTCTCTTTAGCGGTTGATGACAGTTCGGTTATTATAGGCTGGCCGTTAGCGTCAAGTGATGGCTTGACTTCAATGATGTTGTCCTTGTTGATTCTTTCAACCTGGTTTCTCTCCAGATTGCATTTATGGTAAATGTCATCAAGGCAATTTAAGATGATGCTTTGGGCTTCGCCGTAGATTTCATTGTACATGAAGTTAATAACCTCATCTGCTTCATATTTGACCGTTAATGTTCCTTCCTCAACACTTACATAGTTGTTAAAGTCTTCGGGAGACCCGTTAACGATATCTTTCGGCATCTCATGAAGGTACAACTGGACTTCATTATCGTCATTGAATTCCTTTTTTAATCCATAGCCATGTGCACCTATTTCCAAAAAGATAGGTTTAATATATTTGCCTATGGATTTATCCCAGCGCTGCACAGGTTTGATTAGTCCTTCACCGTCAACCATTCCGCCCTGCAGGATTTCTTTAGCCACCTGACGGATGTCAATTTTTCTGGCCCAAAGGATTAACGTTAGTTTCTGCTCCTGAGACAGCTTGTTTTCCTTATCCACAAGAACAATATTGACATTGGCCTTATCAATTCTGTTTTTCAAAATTCCTGAAGTATAACCGTCAAGCTTAACAGCATAACGTGCATTGGCTATTGTTTTATTTATCACTGGCGGGAGTGCATCGACAAGATCAAGACCTGTGTTGATTCCATCGACTCTAGGCTGTCTTTCACTTTCACCCCAATAGCTGCGCTTGGTGTTGTACTGCTCCACACGATTGTTCATTAATCTGGTTTTAATATAATCAGCAATTCCCATATAATCCTCCAAACATTAAGTTTCATATTTATTATATTATTTATTATCTCTTTTATATAAATTAGATAATAAATGTT
>JAUNXD010000278.1:642-2186 GCA_030539985.1 Methanobrevibacter sp. | reverse complement strand
GGATAGATAAAACTTATTATAATCCATCTTTTCTTTGACTGTTGGTGTTAAATTAAATCTTAATGGAAGGATTTGGACACCTTCAGGGATAAGTTTAAAAATTTCTTCATGGTTCTGCAATATATTTTCCTCCCATTGCTTGAAAGTTATGAAGAAATTATACTTTTCAGTATCAACATTATTCAGCAGGTTAAAAAGAGATGATGCGATACCGAAATTATACAATGCACCTGCAAAAATCAGTATGTTCGGTTTGGAATTTTCAATTTCATGAATTTTAACTGAGTTTTCCCCCTTGAAAATGTGTCCGCAGATATTTTTCACTGCATCTGGACTGTCATAGGTGCAGAACATTTCAATAAATGAAGAATCATCATAATCCTTGGGAGTGTTCATTTCATGCATCAAATCATCAACAGTCTGGACTTTTGGAAAAGGCAAGTCAGAAAGCGGGAAATAAAATCCCCTATATGATTCGTAATCATCCTCATCGTAGTTGAACAATATGATTTTTCTTCGTGTATTTGCAAAATCAAAAAATACGCTTGAATAATCAGTAATCAATACATCCGCCATGTTTAAAACATCATATATCTCATAACCTTCAGGAAACGGATGGATATGTGAAAATTTTGAAAAGTCTATCTTGGATGCATTGAGAACATGCAGTTTTGCAAACAGAATCTGATTGTCCTTCAATCTGGAATCTATTTCAGTCAAATACCCCTCAACATCATTCTTTTGGCCTTCCTCATTTCTGTCCATCAGTATGCCCCTAAAGGTAGGCATATAAATGAAAATTTCATAATCATCAAGACCCAAATCCCTTTTAAGTTGAGATTCAGTGAAAAAAACAGAATTTCTTGGATATCCCTCAAGCAATATTTTTCCCGGATAAATCTTATCGATCATATATGACTTGAGCATCTTTTTCATCATATAGTCATTTGGATAAAGCAGATAGTCACTTGACAAAAGCGGATGCTGTACATTTCCCAAACGGTGCTCTTCTGCAGTATTGTCCTTTCCCATTACCTTCAGGGGAGTTCCATGCCATGTATTTATAAAAATCTGGCCTTCCTTTTTAACGTATTTCGGCCGGATTCCTGAGTCTGTGAAAATGTATTTTGCCTTTTCAAGCGTTTTGGTTGCAATAGATTCCTTTTCGATAATCTTATCAATTTTTAAATTATAATTTTTCTGCAAAGCCTTGATTTTATCAACAACTTGAGGTTTTGCATGAACATAAATCCTGAAATTACCATATTCTCCTGTTGACAACTCCTCAACTATTCTAAAGATATTTCCAGTAAAATCAAGACCATCACGTGATTCAAGATAAATTAGGTTTTCATCAATTTTATCATCATAATATGCATTATAAATCATTGAATTTATAGCACATTCTTTAAAATTAAGTAATTTTGATTTAAAACCCATTATATCACAAAAAAAATAAAAAATCAGTGGTATCCATCATCGATTACCAATGAATCGATACCATGATATTCTTTATTAAATAAAGTTCCATTATAAATTGTATG
>JAUNXD010000278.1:0-632 GCA_030539985.1 Methanobrevibacter sp. | reverse complement strand
ATAGTTTCCGTTCTCATATGTTGAAAGCACAATTGATCCCTGACCTTCCTCGTCAGTGACCACATCATTATTGTTTGCCCAACCGGAATCATCCAAAATTTTAATGTGAACGCTTTCACCAGGATATACATTCCTGTATTCATCATTCAACTCTATTTGAACCATATCCCCATTTTTCAAAGTGGAATTACTGATTACATCCACTTTAGTATTATGGGAATTGGATTGAATATAAAAGAACGCACCAATGGCGATTATTAAAATTATAATCACTACAATTATAATATTTTTTGAATTCATAAGTCACCTTTAATCATTGTGCACTAATAACACGTCAATTTCACTGTTTTTAAGTACCTTTTCAGCTACACTGCCGATGACAAATTTGTGAATTCCGCTTTTTCCAGATGATGAAATTACAATCAAATCAGCATCTTCCTCGTCAGCTACCTGATTTATAGTTTCTGCCGGAAAACCAACCACAACCATTTTTTTCACGTTAATAGATTCATCAAACTTTGCCGCCATGTTGTCAACAAACTTATGAGCATCTTTTTTAAGTTTTTCATTAATTTTTTTAACTTTTTTTCTGGATTGAAAAGCACTTGAGGTCAATCTACCAGCAACTGATA
>JAUNXD010000277.1:961-2192 GCA_030539985.1 Methanobrevibacter sp. | reverse complement strand
GGAGGTTCCCATCGATAAGGTGGAGAGGTACGAAATCACAATTAGAGAAAACTGAAGAGAATGTCTACAAGATTAATGAATTAGTGGAAAAGCCTCCAAGGGACAAGGCTCCGTCAAACCTTGCAATAATGGGCAGATATGTTCTAACCCCCGATATTTTTGATAAGATCGATGAGACAGAAGCGGGAGTGGGCGGTGAGATTCAGCTGACCGATGCGCTTCAAAAGCTTGATTCAATTTACGGGGTTGCATTTGAAGGCAGGACATATGACATTGGTAACAGGTTTGAATGGCTTAAGACTTCAATTGAGTTTGCACTGGATGATGATGAGTTCAGGGATGATTTGGTCAGTTACATTAAAAGCTACATTTAGATGTGAAAAAGACATGACAATGCTTGAAGGTAGCATCAACTAAACTAGTAGTTGATGTTAAAACTTCACTTAAACTTAATGTGAATTTTAAAATTAGAAAACCTCACCATTATTTTAGATTGACTGTGTAATGTAATGTACAGTCCCATACAAATTTTATAAATTAATGCAAAAATATTGAAAACGAAAATCAAATAGATTGCGAATACTAATCAAACGCTCTCTAAATTAATTTATATGAATAAAACTATATCATACTCCAATGGAATTAGAAATCTTTTCAGACGAAACACAATTTGAAGCCAAAAATGGCAATGAATATTTAGGAATAGCATGCCTATTTGTTCCAACATCTTACAAAAGCACACTATCAAATAGGTTATCCAAATTGAGATGCCTAAACAGAACTCCGACAAAATGGTCATGGAATTATGAAGACTGTAAAAACGAATGCAAGGAGCAATATCACAATATTAATAATTTTGAAATCCATTCGGCCAAAATTGAAAACAACATGTCCGATTCAAAATTAAGAATCTATCGAAGATGGGCCAAATTCATTGCAAGCCACAACAAACATCAAAAAGACAAAAACAGATTGTTATATTTTAACATATTATATGTTGATTTGGACAAACTTGATTTTGACAGATTCGGCGTTGACAGGGACACCACCAATATCTACAATAGATTTTACCGTACGGTTCTTCTTTCAGCAAAATCATTTTATTTTAAAGATCAAAACATCATAATCAAAAACATTTATCATGATAACGCCGATGCAAAAGAACAGCACGAATACTTCAAATGGCATGTGATTGACTATTTGAACAGCAAGAAAAGAGTTGACATAAAAA
>JAUNXD010000277.1:0-951 GCA_030539985.1 Methanobrevibacter sp. | reverse complement strand
TTCAGCTTATCGATTTGATATTGGTATTGTCCAATCAGATATTATTCGGATTGTCAAGAAGTAAAAATAAAGTTAAAGTTGCAAATGATTTTTATCCACTTTTCAAAAGACTATGGAATCATCCATACAATTTCAACAGTTCCTACAATTATGTCAGAAGCCAACAGGTTTCAATATTTCCAAAACCTGCTATTAAATCTCAAAAAGATTTTGAAGGCATGTTAAATGATACCCATCAATTTCATCATGAGATAGAAATCAGTGATCCTCAATCTTTGCTTGAGCAGACTTCACTTGAGAGATGGTTTTAATTTTTAAAGAACTAATTTAATACCAAATTCCTCGTCTAGCCATTCTGAAAATTTTTGTTGAGTATAAATATGTAATAATGGAGAATAATCTAAATTAGCAAAATAATCATGAAACTCCCTTTCATATTCATTTCGATGATTATACATGAATTTTTCTTTATCTGAAACAATAACTATTGTATCATCAGTTGATATAAAATTTAGAATGGATAAAAATATTAATGTACTTTTAAATCCGGGATCTGAATCACCATTAAATGGAGATTGCTTATCAATCGTTCTTTTAAAAATTTCGTTGAAGACTTTTTCCCTATCTAAAGGAATTTTTATTATATTTAAGCAATTTTCAGAAGTTGTTTTTAATTTTTTGCAATAATCATGAAAATTAATATCTTTTAAGTCATCAATACCGATATTTTTTAGTTCAATGTTCTTTTTTCCATTTAATACTTTTATCAAGTCATTTTTGTGATGAAAAATTAACTGACACAATACAACTTCCGGAACATACATGAAAATTTCATTTTCATATCCTTGTGAATTAATGACCTCTAGAAAATTAAAATAATTATCCAAAATTAATTCATTGAAAACTATTTCTTTTTGTTTACTTTTTTTAAAATAGCTAAAATCAGGCACC
>JAUNXD010000276.1 GCA_030539985.1 Methanobrevibacter sp. | reverse complement strand
TTCGTTTTGAAAAAAATATATTACTGAATAATATGTAGAAAAACAAGAATAATATGAACATGATTTATTAAAAAAATAAGTGTCGGTTAATCATCTGCTGCAACCCATTTTTCAGGGCCATTTAATATATCTGAAAAAAAAGAGTAGGGAGGTGCTGTGTGCATCTCCGGTTTTGTTTCTATTTGAATGTCAGTGAACGAATCATTTTTGATGTTTCATTTGCATCAGGAGAGCTTATCTCAACCAGGGTTTTCAAATCCTTGTTTTGAACGTAACCCACATATCTTGGCTGGCCGGCATGGCTTCCTGAATCAGCGGATATGGTGTATATGACTGCCCCGCTGATTGTCTGGGACGGTGACTTGTCAAACTTGGTGAGATAATCCTGAATGAAATCAGTAGCGGCGTTTGACTCGATTCCACTGCAATTTATTATGTGCACGTTATATCCTGTATCCTTATCATCAACGTATGCGCTTGCATGTACGCCGGAAACGTTTGTTTCATTTGACAGCTTGAATGAGGTCACATTTGTTGTATTGAATTTGATGTTTTCTATTTCCACGACATTGTCCTTGTGCTGCACTCCAAAGAGATCTTCCAGAAATCCCGCACTGACTACAGCCGCGGACAATAAAACGGCCACTATAACCAGTGCCACTATCACTATCCTTTTCATTTTCATTTCATTTACCCCCTATTTTCTTATTTAACTATTATGTTAAAGGAGATATTTACATTTTTTTCATTTTCTATGGCATCATAGGCAATGAAATCATAACTTGGTTTTAAATCAGAAACAATGGCAATGCAGTCTTTTGGTTGAATACTGTTTTTTAAAAAATTTTTTATATTTTTTGAAACTTCTTTTTTAGCCAACAGTTCCGCTATTGGCATTTTATTAACAATATCAAAGAGAACATGTCGATAATGCCATTTTCTATTGATATTAAATACATCATATGACTTTTTGACAGTCACGATAAACTCATTTTAAATAATTCTCAATGAAATTATTGAATGCAACATTATCGACAAAGCCTGCGCTATAGACTATTCCCGCCCTTTCATATCTTCTGTGATAGGTCTCCAGGCTTGATTCATATGATGAGTCCAGTTCACGGTCACACCTTTCATGGGCAAGCCTTTTGCAGATTGATGGAATCATATTGGAGCACCGGTAGGACTTTCCCCTTGAACGCTGGCGGTTCGGCTCGTATTTATCTGAAATGGAAACGACACGATAAATAATTCTTGATTTATTAAGAAACTCCCTGATGTCCAAATATTCAACATCATCCTTGTTTTTCTCATAATACTCCTCATAGATTAACGGCAATGCAATTGTCACAGTTTCCAACGGTTTTGCAGCAAGTCCATTCAGCATCCTGTCGGAAAACTTGTCGATAACCGTATCAAGTTTGGCTATGTCTTTTGAAAATTCGTTGTTGAATCTTTCGTTTTTGACTTTTAAATCATCAACAGCACGTACAAGCAGGCATTTGGTTGAATTTCTGCAAAGAAAGTCTCCCTTGAATTCAATTAAAAAAATGAAGAATTTATCATTTTTCTTTTTGTACCATATTGCATCGGTTGTCTTCGGAGTGATTAAAAGGTTTCCTTCCCTGAATATCTTGCATGAGTGACATATTTCATCAAGAGAATACATCTTGAACTCGTTTTTGCCGTCTTCCATCGGCAGAATTGAAATCCCCTTAGAGTTTTCAGCTATCTCATGTGCCTTCTTGTAGAATTGATGGAATGAATTCAGAAAGTCCACAAATAATGTTTCCTCTTTTGTTAAAGACATGAAAATCACCCCTTGAAAATGATTTCAGCTTTTATCTTGTCAAGCTCATCATAGGGATTTGTCAAATCTTCATAGACATCACCCATGTTCTTTGGATTGATTTTTCTGAAGTCATATTTGCCGTTATCCTGCTTTTGGGTCAAGTAGAATGAAGTTTCATCGAGCAAATCGTAGTATTGTGCATAAAGACTGACTGCTTCGATAAATATGGGACTGTGGGAGTTGAGATATATGTAAATGCCCATTTCCTTTGAAAGAATTGTTAATATTTGGGCAAACTTGATTTGCCATTCAGGATGCAGGTTGCTTTCAGGCTCATCAATGATTAAAAATGAGTTCTCCTTAAGTGAGTTGTTCTGAAGCAGGATTTCAATGATTCCAATCTGT
>JAUNXD010000275.1 GCA_030539985.1 Methanobrevibacter sp. | reverse complement strand
CACAACATTGGAGGAACCGGTGGTACTGCAGCAGTACACATTTTCGGAAGAGATTTATAAATCTCTTTTACTTTTTCTTTTTTTCATGATAATCAATACTGGTTCAAGAACTGATATCCCTGCTTTTTTTAGTGAATGGTTTTTAAACAGGATTGAGGAGGGTTCTGTCTGTACTCGAAATCCTTACAATGATGATATTTACAGATATCCTTTGAATTCTAAAATTATTGACTGTCTGTGCTTTTGTACGAAAAATCCAAAGCCGCTTTTAAAAAACATTGATAAATTAGATGATTACAGTCAGTTCTGGTTTGTAACGATTACTCCATATGGCAGAGACATTGAAAGGAATGTCCCCAGTTTCAAACAGGTCATTAAAACTTTTAAGAAATTATCTGACTATCTGGGGGTTAACAAGGTCTCCTGGAGATATGATCCTATTTTCATTGATGAAAAACATTCCCTTGACTTTCACATCGGTAAATTTGAGAAAATGGCTTCACAGTTGTCTTCATATACCAATGAATGTACAATAAGCTTTATTGACCTGTATCAGAAAGTTTTAAGGAATTTTCCTGAGGTCAGTGAGGTAACAACTGATGAAAGGCTGGTAATTGGTGAGAATTTCTCCAAAATTGCCAATGAATATAACATTAAAATGAAAACCTGCGTTGAGGGGACACTCCTTGACCAGTTCGGGTTTGATTCATCAGGTTGCATGACCAAACAGGTTATTGAAAATGCCATTGGAAAAAACTTAAAGATTCCTAAGGGAAAATATGAAATCAGAGAATGCAGTTGCATTTTCGGAAGGGATATTGGAGCATACAACACTTGCCGTCATGGATGTAGGTATTGTTATGCAAATTATTCAACAAAGCTTGTTAAAAGAAATCAGAAGTTGCACAATCCAGATTCTCCACTGTTAATTGGAGATGTCAAAGATAGTGATGTTGTAAAGGAGATTTCTGAGCCTAGCTATGTTGATTCACAACAAAGATTATTTTAAATTAATGCATTTGGACTGTTATATTTTTGTTCTTTAGCATTTGTGCAGTTGGGAATAGTTATAAAAGTATCTTTTTTTCTCACTGTTGTTCAATAACTGGGCTAATTGTTAAAATATTTAATGTAAAATGTATAAATTATTAATTGACAACAAATTATGGAACACTTATCATGGAATTTGAAAATAAAAGTGGATTAATAACCTTGATTATACTTATTATGGCTTCTGCAGTTACATTAATCTCACAAAGTATTGTAACAACAAGTTTGCCTTATTATATGGATGATTTTGCAGTATCTTCAGCAACTGCGCAATGGACATACTCAGTATTTCTGTTGGTGCTTGGAGTAATGATTCCTCCAACAGCATATATTACAAAAAGATTTAAAATTAAAACGATATTGATAACATCACTCATTCTATTTATCATTGGATCACTGCTTTGTTTTTTATCAACAAACTTTGAAATGTTAATTGTTGGAAGAATCCTGGAAGCTATGGGAACTGGTATTTTAATGCCAATAGGTCAAATATTAATCTTTAAAATAATGCCTGAGGAAAAATGGGGATTTTTCATGGGATTAATGGGATTTCTTGTTGGAATTGTGCCTGCAATGGGACCTACAATCGGTGGAATTATAATTGACTTATTTAATTGGAGAGTTATTTTTGAATTTTTAGCGATAATAACTGTAGTAATTCTGGTTTTATCAATACTCCTTGCAAACTTTGAACTTGAAACCCAAAATTATCCTTTGGATTTCCCATCATTGATATTGTCCATAATATTTTGTGTAGGGTTGATGATTGGATTTTCAAATATTGCAGAGTTTGGATTCAGCTTTATTCATGTGATTTTACCAATAATCATTGGAATATTGACATTAATAATATTTGTTAAACGTCAAAACAAAATTGAAAATCCTCTTGTTAACTTAATAGTGCTGAAAAATAAGTATTTTGTATATGGGACTGTTTTTGCAGCATTGCTATACTTTATGATGTGTGGAATCAATGTAATGGTACCATTGTTTGTACAAAATGTTGCATATTACTCTCCAACGGAATCTGGACTCATATTGTTCCCCGCAGCACTAATCATGATTGTGTTCAATTTCATAAGTCCTATAATGGCTGATAAGATTGGAATAAAGCCAGTTTTAATAGCATCATCAATTATGAATATTAT
>JAUNXD010000051.1 GCA_030539985.1 Methanobrevibacter sp. | reverse complement strand
CAATTATGCAGAATATGGCGGAG
The DNA here is from genome assembly GCA_030539985.1 of Methanobrevibacter sp. Classification (GTDB taxonomy): domain Archaea; phylum Methanobacteriota; class Methanobacteria; order Methanobacteriales; family Methanobacteriaceae; genus Methanocatella. Next base: position 9,033 of record JAUNXD010000051.1, on the reverse strand, counting down.
CAATAGAAAGTTTTAATGGTAAAATAAATAACTGCATTTTCGATACAAATGTTGCTAAAGAAGAAGGAGGAGCATTATACAGTTTTTATTCAAAACTTACAAAAAACACATTCAATGGAAATAAAGCAGAAATAGGAGGAGACATATACAGTATCAAAAATACTGTTTAAAAGTGCAAGTTTAATAAAAAATCCGATACTGTTTACCCAAATAAAGCAGATTTAGTTAAATTAAGCTTGAAAAAAGTGAAAATTAAAAAATCTGCTAAAAAATTAGTTTTGAAAGCGATTTTGAAGTATAATGGTGAATTTAAAAAAGGTTTAAAAGTTAAATTTAAATTCAACAAAAAAACTTATACTTCAAAAACCAATAAAAAAGGCATTGCAAAAGTTATTGTCAAGAAAAATATTCTTAAAAAACTCAAAGTTGGGAAAAAAGTAACATATAAAGTTTCATACAAAGGTAAAACAGTTAAAAAAACAGCAATAGTGAAACGCTGATTGATTTACCTTTTTTATTTTTATAAGATAAAAAATTTAGGTATGCCTAAACTTTTATATACTATGACAACCAACATTATAATTGAGAGATGAAAGTATTGAAAAATACTTCCAACTCACATAACTCTTAATTGAGGTTTCGATTAAAGAAATCCATATAAACATGTCAACCTCAATTATGTCCTCAATTAAGAGTTCTTCTTCTGCCAACTTTTTTTGATACTATTAAATACTATTAAAGATATAAATATTTCTTGATAATTCATTTTTATTTAGGTGATTTTATGACTGATAAAGTACTTTTAGCATTCAGTGGAGGACTCGACACCTCCGTTTGTGTTAAATTATTAGAAGAAAAATACGATGTAGAAGTTATTACCGCATGTGTAGATGTGGGACAAGGCGAAGAAGAAATGGAAAAGGCAAAAAACAGTGCAGCCAGTATTGGAGGATTAAAACACTACAATATAGATGCTAAAGAAGAATTCGCAAACGAATACATCGCACGTGGAATTAAAGCAAATGCAGAATACGAAGGATACCCATTAAGCACTGCTTTTGCAAGACCATTAATCGCTCAAAAACTTATAGAAGTAGCTGAAAAAGAAGGAGCAACTGCAATTGCACACGGTTGTACCGGAAAAGGAAACGACCAATTCAGATTTGAAGCAGTTATCCGTGCAATGTCCGATTTAGATATCATTGCACCAATCAGAGAAATGAACTTGACAAGAACTGAAGAAAAAGCATATGCAGAATCCAAAGGAATCAAGTTAAGCTACGATAAAATTTACAGTATCGATGAAAACCTCTGGGGAAGAGCAATTGAAGGAGACGTACTGGAAGATCCGGCAAACGAACCTCCGGAAGACATCTACGAATGGACTGCCTCCTGGGAAGATGCTAAAGACGAACCTGAAAAAGTATCTATCGAATTTGAAGAAGGTATTCCAGTTGCAATCAACGGCGAAATGATGCCATTAATCGACATTATCGAAAAAGCAAATGAAATTGCAGGTTCCCACGGTATCGGCAGAGTGGACACCATCGAAAACAGAATGATCGGCATTAAAAGTAGGGAAATCTACGAAACTCCAGGTGCTAAATTATTAATTGCAGCTCACCAAGCTTTAGAAGAATTAGTTTTAACCACTGACGAGTTAAGATTTGCAGAATACATGTCAACACTTTACGCTGACTTAGTCTACAGGGCTCTCTGGCAAGAACCTTTAAGAGAAGACCTTGACCAGGCCATCGATAACATGCAGGAAAGAGTGAGCGGAGAAGTTGTAATGAAACTCTTCAAAGGTTCCATTCAACCAATAATCAGAAAATCTCCATTCAGCTTACACAGCATCGAGCAAATTACCTTTGAAGACAAAGACACAGACCAAAGGGAAGTTGAAGGCATGATTAAACACCACGGTCTTCAAGCTGCAAATTATCAAAAATTAAACAGATAGCTTTATAAGCTATCCTTTTACTTATTTTTTATCGCTTCTGAGAAGTACTCATTGAAGAAGTTCCTGTTGAAATCAAACAGTCTCATGAAATCAGAATCTATAATATACATCACGCACCAGTCATCCTTATCACGTATTCCACGACCATAAGCCTGCATCAGAGACATTACCGCCTGATAATAATACCATTTCGGATCCAAATCCTTACGATACTTGACCTGTTCGTTCAATTGAGGATAAGGGATTTTGAAAATAATCTGGAACCTGCATAAATCACCTTTAAAATCAACACCATCCTTTATGGAAGCCCCTATAAGAACAATGCTATCATCACTTTCACTGAACTCACTTAAAACCTCATTCCTGTTGCTTCCACCAACAAACATGAAATTATACTCTTTCAGATTTTCCATTATCCAATGTGCCTGCTCATTGCTTGAAGTGTGAACAACACCTTTTTGGTCAGGATGCTTGTCCAATAATTCCTTGACTTTCAAAAGTGCCTTTTCATTCTTCCATCTTGGAACATTTCTCCTCCTGCCGCTCATGCTGCCAACAAAATCTGTGTAAATAGGCCTGTTTTTAACGTCAAAAGGGCTTTTCTGATAAATATAGAATGTTTCATCAGGATTGATATTATTCCACTCGCAAAACTTTTCCTTGCTTCCGAGGGTGCCTGTCAGAAAGATGCGAATATTTCCCAGCTTCAAAAGGTTATTGGTTTCATCAACCACAGAGTATGGTTTGAATTCAGTTGAAATATCCATCCGGTTGCTTCTAATCATCTCAATATCGGGCAAATCAATAATCAAATCCTTCGCCTCCAAACCTAACTTAATTGAATTGAAAGTTTTGGCGTCGGCTTCCAACTGCTGCTTTTCAACATAGTTAAAATTGGAAAATCTGTCCGGATCGCTTTCAAACTCATCCAAAGTTACCTGGACATCCTGCTTATGCTCGCCTTCAATTTCCTTGATATTGTCGCTGCAATGACCAACAAGATCATCACACAAATCCATCCAGTAATCAGGATGGCGTTTGAGATAATTGACTGATTTGAATCTGTTCATCAACGGTTCAAAAATATCAATACCAAACTTTGTTGCAATATACTCACGGTTCAATTCATTAGAGGACAATGCCAGCATTTTACGTTCAAGATTATGCGCTTCATCAAGAATCAAAAGTTCACGAGAGTTTAATGTGGGGTTTGCAACACCTGCATAGTAGAAATAATCATAATTTGTTATCACATTTTCAGAATCCTTTGCAATGTTCAGTGCAGTCAGATAATCACAGTCCTTACATTTGGCAAGATTATACTCCGATTTAATGCAGAAATCACATGTACCATTATAGTTACAGTCGTAGTTTCCCCGACCTTTTATTTCAACAAGCATTGCTCCGAAATCATCAAGGTACTGTTCCTGAAGTTGTTTAGTCATTGTCAGAATATAAGAATCCTCGTACATATTGGCAATGGTTGTGGCAATAGCTGACTTGCCTATACCGGTTCCTGCTTCAAGAATTATATTTTTCGAGCCTTCCTGAATTGCATTGTTTATCTTATTGATCAATACTATTTGACTGTTTCTGGGATGGTATTTAGGTAGTGACCAGTGAATCATCCAGTCCAAATTTGAATAATTATTTTCCATGAAAAAATTCCTCTTCAAATTTACTAACAAGTTAATAATAGTTATGAATTGCTTATATTAAAATATTTTTTCATTTCCACCTATCTTTTACAAAATCAACAGATTTAAAGAAAACAATTTTTCATCATAAGACAACTATTAATTAGAATAGGTTATATATTAAATATTATGTCTAAAATTCACAAATTACAAGAAATAATTGACTCTTCAAAAAATATTGTATTTTTTGGTGGTGCAGGGGTTTCAACTGAAAGTGGAATCCCTGATTTTCGGTCTGAAAGCGGCATCTTCAAGAGTCTAGAAAAATATGGTGACACTCCCGAGAACTTGATTTCACACAGTTATTATCTTGACCATACTAAGGAATTTTTCGATTACTACAAAGACACTCTGGTTTTTGGCGATGCCGAGCCTAATCCTGCCCATATGAAATTGGCCGAACTGGAAAAAGCTGGAAAATTGAAAGCAGTGATTACTCAAAACATTGATGGTCTGCATCAAAAGGCAGGAAGCAAGGAGGTTTTGGAGCTTCACGGAAGCATTCACAGGAATTATTGTCAAGTATGCAACAAATTTTATGATTTGAATCATATTTTAGAAAGTGATGGAATTCCAAGGTGTGAATGCGGAGGCATTGTCAAGCCTGATGTTGTATTGTATGAGGAGCCTTTAAACAATGCGGTTTTAAGTTTCGCCATAGATTATATTTCACAAGCAGACACATTAATTATTGGAGGCACTTCCCTTGTGGTTTATCCGGCTGCAGGTTTGGTGAATTACTTTAACGGCGACAAACTCGTGTTGATAAACAAGAGTGAAACTCCATATGATAATGCAGCAAGCCTAGTCATTAACGATGCCATCGGAGAGACTTTCTCCCAAATCAAAGTCAAGTGATTCGGGAATCAACTCTATTGCCTCCAGCTGGTTGTCGCATCTGTAAACCAGTATTTCCACTCCGGCATCATAGGCATCATTTAGAGTTTGGCTGAATTCAGGGTCGTTTTCCCAGTTGGGTCTGAAAAATTTTCCTATAGGATGCTGTATCAAAAAGAATACACAGCATCTAAAACCCTGTTTTTTTAATTTTATCAATTCCTTCAGGTGTTTTGCCCCTCTCTGGGTTGGTGCATCCGGAAACCTTGCCTCATCACCAATTATCAGGGTCACACCTTTTACTTCAACGTAACATTCCTCATTTTCATTTGCCAAGTATATATCTATCCTTGAGTTGTCGATTGTCTTTTCCCTTTGATGGATTTCGTAGCCTGAAAGTTCCTTTATTTTACCGTCAATGATTGCATCATATACAATGCTGTTTGCTTGCTGAGAGTATAATGATACCAGTGCCCCACGGTTTTCAACGAAATGCAGTGAAAATTTGGTTTTTCGATTGGGATTATCAGATGGCTTAAGCCAGACCACAGCATCATCAACCAAAAGTTCCCTGCACCTGCCGGTATTGGGAACATGAGCAATTTCCAGCTTCCCATTAACTTCGACTTCCGCTATGAATCTGTTAGGCCTTGCTTTGAAAATTCCTTTAACATAATCCATTTTTAATCACATTACCAATAAATGACACCAAATCAGTAGCTGAAAAACCGTTTCCCTTAATATCATAAGCCTCGTCACCTGCAAGGCCATTAATGAATACACCAAGACATGCTGAGTCAAAAGCATTCAGACCATGTGCAAGCAGACCAGCACATATTCCAGCCAGCGCATCACCTGTTCCACCAACAGTCATTCCAGGATTTCCGGATTTATTAATTCTGAATTTAGTACCCTGTAAAATCAAATCATACTGGCCTTTAACAATAACTGTTCCATCAATTTGACGGGAGATTTGCTGAAATTCAGTGATATTCTCATCAACTTTCTTAAAGTCATATGAATCAATATCCAATTTCAAATCATCAGCAACGTTAAAGAATGATTTGAACTCAAAAATATGAGGTGTTAAAATTATATCATCCCTGTTTTTGATTAATTTTAATTCAACCTGCTTTAACGCATCTGCATCCAAAACAATTGGTTTTTTGATTTTTGCAACTAAAACATTAAATAATTTAGCTGTTTCATCATCAATGCCTGAACCCGGTCCGATTAAAACCGCATCAACATTACCTGCCATTTCCAATATTTCATTTGAATGTTTCAATGATAACTTATCCCCCGGAAGAGATTTCACAATCAAATCCGGTGATGTTGATTTTATGGCCTGTGCTGACTTTTCGGGAGTTGCAACATATACCAGATCACACCCTGCACCTATTGCAGCCATTCCGGCAATAGCCGGTGCTCCTGAATAATCTGCACTTCCTCCAATCACCAACAAACGACCGTTGTTTCCCTTATGGGAAGATGCATCACGGTTTTTCAATCTTAAAAAGTCACCATAGTTAACATAATATTCCGCTTCAAATGGAATTCCAATATCGGCAGTAACCAAACCGCCAACAAGCTCCTCATCAGCTTGCCTTACACCGGTTTTTATCTTATGAAAGCTGATTGTATAATCCGGAACAACAGCAAGGTCACTTACCTCACCGGTCAGCGGATCCATACCTGACGGCACATCAACACTTATCTTAACACCATTTGACTCATTGATTATTTCAATTGCCCTTTTAACATTAGTTTGAAGATTTCCCCTGATTCCTGTTCCCAAAAGACCGTCAACAATTACAAACTCACCATCCCTGCTTTTTGCAACCTCTGTACTGTTGATGTCATCCAATGTTTTTAAGTTATAAATATTCAATCGAGAGAGACGTGGCTTCATGTTTTTCAATATTTCAAAATTAGTTTTTGCATCCTGAGAGCGGATATTATCCTTCAACATGTAAATGTCAACATCATATCCACGATTCAGGAGGTATCTTGCCGCTACAAAACCATCACCACCATTCCCGCCAGAACCTGTAAAAATCACTACCTTAACCGGTTTTGAGAAAGTATAAACTGCAATTTTGCCAACTTCCTCAGCCAATGATTTTCCAGCCGATTCCATTAAGCACAATCTTGATAAACCCAAATATTCACAATTATAATCTGTAACCATCATATCAATAGGATTCAAAAAATCACCTTATAAATTAAAATATGAGTATCTGATATAAATATAATTATCTTAACTTTAGGAAAAATTTTATGCGAAAAATAACATTTAAAATCTTAACAACCTTACCTGCAAAATACATCAGCAGCGGCTTGATATTAATAATAGGTCTTTTTATTTACGGTGTTGTAGGTTCCATTTTCATAATGCATTTGAACCTGGTTGATTCCATCTACTACTCAGTCATCACCATGGCCACAGTAGGATACGGTGACTACATACCAACCACAGGAGTCCAAAAGATATTCGCAACAACCCTGGCCCTCGGGGGCGTTGCACTGCTTGCTTATGTGTTCAACATTATTTTAACAAATGTCCAGGAGAAAATGACCGAATATTCAAAAGGAGCGAGGAAATTGAAGGCTATTGAAGTGATGGAAGATTATTATATCATTTGCGGTTTCGGAAGAGTGGGGAAAGTGGTTTTTGATGAGCTGACCCAAAGAAACCAGAACGTGATTGTGATTGACAAGGACAAGGACACTTGCGAATCAATTGAAGAAGGCGAGAATGTAGTGGTAATCAATGATGATGCGATTGAGGATGACCTGGTTGCAAAATTAGCCGGCAAAAAATGCAGAAGCGTAATCATATGCACCGGTGATGACGTAAACAACCTGTTCATTGTAATGACAATACGAGAGACCAATCCCGACGCATGGATCGTGACAAGAGCCAGCAAGCTTGAAAACATCAAAAGGCTTAGAAAGGCCGGTGCCGACAAGATTGTATCTCCCGAAATTATTGGAGGAGAAGGCCTTTATTATGAATCTGCAAGACCTCACCTTTTAAAAATTACTGTAAAGCATAGTGCAGATGGAATATATGACGAGTTCAAAATCATAGCAAAATACGGGTGCACACTGGAAAACATCGAATACCATATTCCAGGAATTGAGACACCACTTACCCGCCAAATAAAGACAATGAACATATCCGACGGACAGAAATACGTCAATTACTTAAACACACATGATGATCAACGCCAAGCCTTGGAAAACCTTTATAAAAATGTCAATAATATCCACTCCCATTTAATTTCAGGACCAGACAAAACCTCCTTTGACAGAGTATTAGAAGATTTGGAAAAAATAGAAGAAATTATAGGCATCAATTTAACTAATAAAGAAATAGCTGAAATTACACAAAAAGAAATAAAGTAAGTGCAATTTAATTCAATTGCACTTTATATGTTTAACCTTGTAAATACCAAACTTGAACTTTAAAAGGAGTATAACCTTTTATTGAATTGAGTTTGATTGAATAATCTTTTTTAACTATTTTTGTAGTTATTAGATTATTGTTTTTATTGTTTTTAAAGAAGATTTTAGCCTTAATGAGAAAATGACTATGGGCTTTCACATCATTTCCATAATCATCTGTCCTCAAACTTGAAATCTTAATTTTAGTTTTGCTTCCACCAGATTTTATAAATGAAACTCTAATAAAATCATCATTCTTAAATTCTAAGGATTCATCATTTTCAAGATACTTAAACTTTTTTAATTTACCTATAAAAATCTTGCTTTTATGATAAATATCATAGTTTTTATTCTTAGATGAAACACTGATTTTATGATAACCCAATTTCAAATTTTTAGTATTAAATTTTATAAAACCTTTTTTATCAGTTTTTAAAATATAATTCTTATATTTGCCCCCATTTTCAACTTTAAAATTGACCTTCACATTCTTGACGGGTTTTCCCTTTAATAAAATTTGAAGTTTATATGCTGATTTGTATTGAACAAGTTTGGATTTTTCTTTAACATCTGTTCTCATCGGAGATTCCAAATACCAAATTTTAGCTTTAACAGGAGAATACCCTTTTATTGGTTTAAGATAATTATTAGAAGTTTTTGTAATAATTTTGCCATTTTTATTATTTTTAAAGTAAAACTTTACTTTATATATGTCAATTATATGTTTATTGTCCTCATCACCTAAGACATGAAAACCCTTATGAAACATTCCGTCATATTTTTTGACATAAAATGTGGACAATCTGTCCCCATTTTTTAATTTAATATTGGAATTAACCTTAACAGTTACAGGTTTTTTCAATTTGCCAACACTAACCCCAGAAAATCCTTCAACCAGATATTTTGGATCTTTTGATGTGATATCAAAAGAATTATAACCCATCTTTAAATTCTTAATATTGAACTTGGCAATTCCCTTATTGTTTGTTTTTAAAGTGTAAGTTTTGTATTTATGGAAATTATTAGTAATTTCAAGGGATATTTTAAGATTTTTAATCGGTTTATTGGTTTTTTTATTAGTGATTT
>JAUNXD010000050.1 GCA_030539985.1 Methanobrevibacter sp. | reverse complement strand
GATTCGTGTTTAGGTTGTGCTTGTTGACCTCCACGTGCGAAGGTGGTGAAACAACCGGTCATAGCACAGGAACCAAATGCACAGATTAAGCCGGATTTTTTCCTTGCTTCTTGGATTTCGTGTAAACTGTGTTCATCTTGTAAACATACGGAACCTTCAATTAAACATAAGTCCATTTCAGGCATTTCTTCTGCGTAAGTACCATGAATCCATTTGTCAACTAAGGTTTGTCCGTATACGATATCAACCATGTCAGTTAAAACTGTAGATAAAATGTCGTAGTTTTCGGTTAAGGACATTGCATCTCCAGTACAACCACTTAAGTGTATGTAACCAATACGTGGTTTTGCTGAAGCGGCTTTTTCTTCTGCTGGTGCAGCTTTAGGTGTTTCTGCAGGAGCAGCTTCAACTTTTTTCTCTACTTTTGGTGCTTCAGGTTCGGATGAACCTCCAAAAGCTTTTTTCAATTTATCAAACATTATTTTACCCCGATTTCTTTTAAAATAAGATCAATAGTTTTAGGAATCGCCTTTTCAACAGGTTCAGTTAAACCCATATCAATATCCGGTGTTGGAATTTCCTTTGGTTTGCAACCAACCACAACAACCTCACATTTCTCGGCAATCTTTTGAAGAGGTTCCTCCACTGTCATGCCGTGAGGATTGTCGTATTTTCCAATTTTCATTATAGTTGGATCGAATGTGTCTACCACGCCAGGCTCTGCATCGAATTCAACAACATCTATCACTATTAGTTTTTTCCAGTCATAATCTTCGTACAGTGGGAAGAAGTTGACTGGAGCAGCTGTTCCGCCGTCTATGAATTGAATGCGTTCAGGCAATTCTATTCCTTCAAATTTTTCTTTGATTTGTGCCAGAACATCTTTATCGAATTCGTCTTCTACATATGCAGTTACTGCCGGGTCGTAATAATCGTTCTTGTCATTAGCGTATTTCTGTAATATGTTGATTACTATTGGACCGAATCCATCGTCCTTGAATAGAATATTTCCGCATCCGATTACAATGATATCCGAATCGTAAGGCATTTATTTTTCCTCCAAACTTAGATTCTCACCATTTCGTTTTTGAGAATGGATTTGTCTTCATCATCAACAACCATCACGTGAGTAGCACAGGATAAACATGGGTCGTATGCTCTGATAACGTGTGGACCAAATTCATGATGGAATCCTTCTGTAGCTGGACCCATTGTTGGAATGTTCCAAGTGGTAGGTACAATTGCAGAGTAGAATTTGATTTTTCCATCTTCAACTTTTGCCATGTGAGCGTTGGTTCCCCTTGGACCTTCGATAATACCGAATCCGAGTTCACCAGTACCTCTAGGATCGTAGTCTGCTCTTGCAGATGCAGCAGGGTCGATTGCGTCTAATGCTTCTAGACATGCTTCGTAGTTTTTCATCATTTCGTCAGCACGTGCTACGTGTTGAGCAATGACACCCTTGCCTTTGAATCCTTGGTATTTTTCCATTCTTGCTCTAGGACCAGTTTCAACATTGGTTCCGTTAATTAATGGAATTACGGAACATCCTCTTTTACCTACTTCAGGGTCATCGTACCATGCTTCAGGTAAAACTTCGGAAAATGCGTCCATGTCAAACTCGTTTACACCGTATGTTGGGTGCACTGCGAGTAATGGTTGGTTGACTACACCTAAATCTTCTGGCATACCCATTTTTTCAGCGCTTTCAGCAACACAGTTTTTGATTAATTCAATGTGTGCTTCGAGGTCTGATTTGAGTGCGGTCATTCTTTCTATTAATCTTTCTTTCGCGAATGGAGTAATGTTTCTTGCCATTCCTCCAACTCTGACATCAGATGGGTGAATACCTTCACCAGCAATCATGTCAACAACGTATTGTACATTTTTTCTGATGTTACTGACGCTGTCCACTGCGGTAGCGAATAATTCTTCAGGAACGAAGTCTGGTGCTACTAAGAAGTGGTGGATTGCTGCACTGTTAATGTTGTGTGCTGCTAAGGTAGCTTCTCTTAACAATCTAGCTGCTTTAGGAATTTCAATACCTAATGCTTGGTCGATTGCTTCAGCTGATGCTAAAGTGTGTGGAATTGGACATACTCCACAGATCCTTTGACATAAAACTGGAGCGGTTTCAGGTGCTTTGCTAAGAACCATCTTTTCTAAACCCCTTACAGGAGTTATACTAAAATACATACCTTTTGTAACTATCCCTTCATCATCAACTTCCATGACGAGTTCGGCATGGCCTTCTTGACGAGTTGTAGGAGATATAACTACTCTATCTTTCAAATATGTCACCTCAAATTAAGAAATTAGAAACTAACATTAAGTATATATATTTATTATTATTAATAAGTAATACCCTAAATAAATAAATAGAAACATATATAATAGATAAAAGACTTAATTATATTATTATATTTAATTTATAATATAGGAGGGAAAAAATTGGATAAAGCAAATATAATCATTTCAATTATTATAGTATTATGTATTGCAGCTGCCGTTGCAGCTTATGGTATAACCAATAGTGACAATCCAATATTCTCTAATTTATCCAGTATGAATTCGAACGACGATGCCGGCAACGGGCTTGGTAACAATACCACCCTAAACAATGGATCAAGTGTTGCTACAACTTCAGGTTCAGACAGTGTCAGTACCGGACCAAGCAGCAGCTCAGGAAGTTCAAGTTCCGGATCAAGCAGTGGCTCAGGATCATCATCAAGCTCCAGTTCCAGTTCAGGAAGTTCAAGTTCCGGATCAAGCAGTGGCTCAGGATCATCAAGTTCAGATTCCAGTTCAAATACTAAATTATCCTACTCCGATGCAAAAAGTATTGCAAGCGGTGCAATTGCTGAAGAAGGATGCTACGCTGGAAGCGGATATTACTCTGGAGGATACTGGTACTTTACAGTCTATGATGCTGACGGAAATGCAGTGGATGGCATTGCAGTTAATGATGCAACAGGAAATACCGAAAGAGGATAAGGATTATTTTTAATCCTTTTTATTTTTTTACAAAAAATAGTTAAGTTTATATAATACTAAAAATATATTTATTATTGTTGTATATGAAGGGCCCGTAGCCTAGCTGGATAGGGCGTCGGACTTCTAATCCGAAGACCCCGGGTTCAAATCCCGGCGGGTCCGCTCTCATATAATCTTTTTTTAGAAATATTTCAATTTGAATATTTAATGGGCTTGTAGCCTAGTCTGGAAGGGCGTAAGACTCCTAATCTTAAGATCGAGGGTTCAAATCCCTCCAAGTCCGTTTTTTAAAAAAAGTCCAAAGTGACTACTTTTTCTTTTTTGGATTCCTTTTCAAACAATATCTCACCATACTTGCCCCCACCACCGGGAATGATGTTGATAGTGTTGTTTCTGAAGGACCTTATGGCTGAAGCGATGCTGGAATCGATTTTTTCAATTTCGGCCAAATCAGCATTGATAAGCACATCTATCTCAGTTTTGAAACTGTCAACCAGCTTCTGCCACAATCCCTGAACCGTTTTTGTTGTCACACCCTTGCCGTAAACCGATGAGATAATTTCAGCCAATGGCATCAGATGAACATAATCCGGCCTGAAATCAGGGTGCTTCGGCTCAGCATAATCTGCGATTTCTGATATCCTGTAGTCAACACCCTTCTTGATTGTTCCTCCGCAGCTGCATTTCATCTTGTTTTCGCGGGCAACAATAGGGTCATATAGTTTGTAGCATTTGGTGCATGCAGTCATATGGTATTTTCCAAGGTTCGGAACAAGCCCGTAGTTTGCCTTGACGTCCCTATTCCCAAAAGCCTTTTTCACGGAGGAGTAGGAAATGTCCTCAAGTTCTATCCGGTTAAACTCTCTACCCAGCCTGTGAGGCCAGGGGGAATGGGCATCGGAGTTGGATAGAAAGACGAAATCCTTGAGTTCAGCCACAGTATCAGCCATGTCTGTGTCTGCTGACAGTCCCAGTTCAACAAAATCCGGCTTAGCATCATAGCAATCATAAATACTGTCAAATGACTTGTACATTCCAGTCCATGGAGTGAAAGCATGGGCAGGACCTATCAGGCAGTCATGGTCATGTGCCAATTCCAGAAGCTCCGCTCCTCCAAGATTGGTTTTTGGTCTGCCATCCGCATGCTTGTTTTTGGACGGAAGCCTTTCCGACAGTTCGCGTGCAATGTCCAAATCCGGGATGATTATCACATGATGAATGCGGTTTCTGCCTTCAACTTCGGTTGTCAATATGAAATCCATATCATCAAAGGCATATATTCCATCACCGGAATATGTTGTGGTGTCCTCTATAATGTCCAACCATTTTGGATGCAGCGCATCGCCTGTTCCCAATAGATCCAATCCCTTCAGCTTGGCTTTGGGCGCCATGTTCCTTATAATCATGTCCTTTGATGAAGCCATTGAAAAGCAACTGTGAAGATGAAAATCAGCATTAACCAACATGATTAAATGTTTGGATTATAAATTATTTAATAGTTTTTTAACATGTTCAAGTGGCACTTTGGTTTTGCGTGGAGTTAAATCCACATTTAAATCATCACTGAATGATTCCAAATCCTTAAGGAAGATGTTGGTCTTATCAATCAGTCCTATCAGCTCATCCTGATTTGAAGGATATGCCAGTTTCAAAACGGGAATGTTTAAATCCTCAACTATCTTGACCATGAGACTATGGGCATTGTTGCAGGCATTGCCTCCGAAGAGTATCAAATCGTTCAGGACATCATACATCCTCACGCGATTTTCAGGACGCCTGCCGATGACTATTGCCGCATCAGCATCATCTATGATTTTTGAAAATAAGTATAGTCTTGATTTAACGCCTGACGGCAATTCACTTGATGAATACTTAGAAATAAGATTGTCAAAACCAACATTACCCTCGCACAAATCCATATTATCATAGCGGGAAAAATTAGTTGGAGAAATGTACGTATGGCCATTCTTTTCTATCAAAGGAATGACAATCATTGAAGCGTCAGGAATAACTAAAACATTCATAAAAAAGTAAAAAAAATATATATTGGAAAATTATCCAATATACCTTAAATCATCAGCATTTCCGGCATTTGCCTTGTTGATTAAATCCTGCTCCATTTGTTGAGCCTTAGCAATCATTTGCCTGGTTTCCTCAGCCCTTTCATCCAGCTTATCAGTATTGATTTCGAAATTGAGCAATAATGACAATTTCTTTAAAAGAGCTTCAGCGGCTTCAGCATCGATAAAGTAACCTGGGGTTTCGCCCATAAGGCATGAGCCTTGAATTCCTTGGCGAACTCCTAATCCCAAGAATAAGCCGGAAGCCCCGACTATTCCACCGTCATTGGATCTGAGTTCAATATCTGCTTCTTTCAACAGTTCAATGTTTTCCTCACAGGTTGCCGCACCGAAAACCTTTGGGTTTTCAACCGGCTGTGGAGAAGTAACCATTCCACCTAAAGTGTAGATCCTATCGATTCCCAATGGAGTGACGAATTCAAGGATTTCCTTGCATGCAAGGTATTGGCCTTCAGGGGATAATGCCTGAGTATTACCTACAAGAATGATTAAATCCAAATTGTCCTCACCGACATCCCTCAAGTAGTACAGGTCATTGTGCATATTCTCAATGATGCCCTCATCCTTAACTATCACTTGTGGAGGGAATGTTGGGGAGTAGATTTCAGCAAATTTTGTAGCTCCCAATTCATCAATCATATGATCAGCAGCCAATTTACCAACATGTCCAAGACCAGGTAACGCTTCTATGAAAATAGGATTGTTTAATTCAATTTCTTCTAAAACATTGATTTCAATTGTTTGCATTAGAATTACTCCTTATTCATCGCTTCTTTTTTTAGTATACGTCTGTATTTACCGTACTTATCCTCTATTGAAAATTTTGGAGGATAAATTACTTTCAGTTGCCCGCCGCATTTTGGGCATGCTTCCTTTAAAGTGTAAATTCCACAATCAGGACATTTATTCATTTTCATATTCATAAGAATCTAGTTATCTAACTCTCTTAAGAATGAACCGTTTCCACCAGATTCCTCAACAACTGCAATACATCTGTCAGCTGCAGATTTAAGAGTTTTTTCTGCTAAAATATAATCAGTGGATTTGATAGTGATTCTGTATCTTGGAGCCCCTACACATTGAACCTTGATTTCATCCTCATCATCCCCGTTGTCTTCAGCAGCCTTCAATGCAGACCTGATTACTTCAACGCCGTCAGGCACAAAAGTTTCAATGTCCACATAACCGCTAATGTGAACTTCCGGAGGAGTGATGTTCTTGGTTGCCACTTCAGTAATGGCATCAGCCCAATCCTGTGGGATTCCTTCTTCAGTCAAGGTTTCTGCACCTTCATCGGCTGCAGATTCGAAAGCGCCATAAACATCGCCGAAGATGTCCATGAGCTCATAACCCACTTCATCATATGCTTCATCCAAAGTCTTGTCTAAGGATTTTGCAGATAATTCTAGGAATTTTTCAGCTTTTTGTTCAATTTTCCAATGTTGGATTTTTTTAGTTCTTTGGTCCTCACGGATTCTTTTCAAGGAAGCATCGACATGCCCTTTTTTAGGGTTTACTCTGAGAACACGACAAACGATTTTTTGGTTTTCCCTTACATGGTCTCTGATATTTTTAACCCAACCAGAAGATACTTCAGAAATATGAATAAAAGCTTCTTTGCCCTGATATTCTTCTAATTTAGCAAAAGCCCCATAATTAAGAACTTTATAAACTGTACCTACAATAAGTTCTCCTTCATCAGGCCATTCTTGACTTTTTCTTACCATATTCTCACCAACATCAAATAAAAATAATTTTAAAAAATAGTAAAAAATAAGTTAAAAACTAAAAGTATTTAGTTTAAAACTTTTTCGATGTGTGCAGTAATTTTAGCTTTAGCACCACGAGATTTAACTAGGGTTTTACCGCAAATAATGCATTTTACGTCAGATGCTGCACGGTCAAAAATTACTTGTTCATTATCACAATCTAAACATTTAACTTTTAAAAAGTTTCCTCTACCTTTACTAACCATATCAATCACCTTATTTAGCTACGAATTCAGGTTTTCCTGTTCTGAAAGATTGTTTGATGTGAGATTTTCCACATTCTTTGCATTTAAGTCTTAAGTCTAATTTTTTAACAGGTTTGTTTCCAGCAGGTAAAGGCCTTGGGTAACCTCTGTAACCAGCAGTTACACGTCTGAATTGTCTTTGTCCCCATGTTAACTCACTAGCTTTTCTTCTTTTAGCAGTGTGAACTTCATGTACTGTATGTCTTTTACAGTGTGGACAGTATGTTCTTTTTTCTTTTGGTATTTTCATTTTTTCACCGTAAATTAATAAATCATTGTAAACCTATCCGTGAATTTATCTAAGCTCAATTTAATTCATGAAAAACTAGAGATCAAACTACCTTGTAACGCATCAAGTCTACATGTAGCAGAAATCCAAATTATAAAAAAATATAATTTTTTAATATCACAAATAGATACGATTAGTATATCTATTTATTAAGTTATTTAAAGGTAATGGAAAATTGTTAAATTTTGACCTTTCGACCCTTCCTGTTTTTGAAAAATATTTTCGCATTTATCAATGGCAGGGTCACTATGTCCTGTGGCCTGAACGGACCGTAAACCTTCTCGTCAACCCCAACGATAGCTCCAACCTCATCAAACACAAGCATTGTAACCAGTTCGGTTTCACGTGCCACCTTTTGGGATTCGAAATCTATGAATTCATCCACATCATCAACTGCATTTGGATTATCCTCAATATCTTCCACAGGCTTTGGTTCAGGCGGTTTTGCCGCAGGCTTTTCCATTGGCTTGACTTCCCTCACAACCGGTTTCGGTTTAATTATCTCCTCACTTGGCTTTTCGACCGCTTCACTAGGAGTCAATGTATTTGTCTGAGTTTCAACAGGCTTGATGATGGTGGTGTGGCCTTTTTCCTTTTCATCCTCTGACAATTCAGCAAGCGAAATGTTATTCCTGTGATTTTTCAAAGTGTCAATCAGCGAATAATAGAATTTCTCCTCTTCGGGAGTCAAATTCAAGGGGGTCGTGTCGATCAAGTCGAATTGGGGCTTTCCAGTGAATAGATGGTATGACCTGTGAATATTCAAAACGGCCGAATTTGTTATCTTGGTTTCCCTTCTCTGGCAAATGTCGGTAGCGATGATTTGAGCCTCCTTAAGTATTGCGGGAGCCTTTGAAAATGGATCATTCATTGCTTCACGTTTCAGCATGTCCATGTACTCATGCATGTCATTGTAAAAGGTCTCCTCTACACGAGCCAATGCACCGTTGTTGCGTTCTTTTTTCTGAACCTTACGTAAAGTTTGATAATAATCATCCACTTAATACCATCTCGGAAAAATTATAATTTAAAAATAAAAAAAAGATGAACCTGATGAAATTAATCATCTTGTTCTAATCTAGGAGCAAGTAAGAAACTGAGTTTACCGTCACCGGTTGCCATGTTAAGAGTTAAGCTTAATGGCATGTCGGTACCTAAACTGATTTCCGCTTCCTCTGAAAACTTATCTGCTTTTAGCATTTCTCTAATCTTATCCAGGGAGAATAGAGCTTTTTCATGGGATTGAATGTTTTCCCCATGAAGGTACTTGATGCTTGCATCACCAAATTCACCGTCTGCTGATGCGATAAAGTAATCTTCATCTACTTGCAATGCAATCTTATCTGAAAAGATGTCAATATCGTTAATACAATCCTTTAAGATAGAGAAACGTACCTTGAAGTTTGTAGGATGTTCGATTTGTGGTGGAGTAGGGTTGTCATACTCTATATCAATTAATCTTATTTTGAAAGTTCTGGTTGCATCCCCTTCAAAGGTTATGATGAAGTTTCCTTCATCCACTGACATTAAAACCCTGTCTTGTGATTTTGAACGTTTGAGAACTCTCATGAACTCATCAGTGTCAATGTTGATTTTTTCAGGCACATCACAAATGTATTCATCAAATAAACTTGCTTTAAGTTCCAAATGTACGAAAGTTATGTGACTACGGTCTAAGGCATCTAATCTCATGCCTTC
>JAUNXD010000049.1 GCA_030539985.1 Methanobrevibacter sp. | reverse complement strand
AGGCAACATAGGTTGTTAAATATGGAATTAATGATAAAAAGAATAATCCTAATGATATGGCCCAAATTGATTTATAATTAATCTTATTGACAATGCTGAATAAATTATATGTGAAGTTCCATGCATTAAAACAAACGATAAAACTAATCATATATGCTGTGAATTCAAGGTTTAATTCTAATAGTGAGTCTAGATTACCGTTTGCCGCAATTGGAATTTCAAGCACGATGATTGTTATGATTATTGCTATGATTGCATCAATCAATGCTTCAAACCTTTCAGTATCTTCCAGTTCTTTTTTCTGTTTTCTATTATTGATGATGCTTAAAACTATAGAAATTAAACTCGCTATATAGATTCCTGGAGTGTATATTGTGTAGGATACAATGAAACCCGCCAGTATAATGAGTATGGGAATAATGAAATAATTTTTTTTAATGTTTAATTCCTTTAATTTCTCATTAGAGTTATTTGCTCCAAAGACCACGACTACTGATATAATATGCGAAATATTTGAAAAAATCATGAGTAATCCAAAAATTGTTTCAGCAGCCAAAGAATACAGGTTCAATGAAAGCCATGATGCAAAATAGGGAAATAGCGAAAATAAAAAAATTGAAATCCCATATGTCATCAGAGATTTGTTGTTGATGGATTCAATATGTTGGAATAGATTCTGATTGCTGTACCAGATATTGATTATTGCTAAAAACACTATGAAATAAGTTGTAATATTCAAGTAATTAGAAATAAAAGCTCCCCATTGAGGACTTAACGGTTGAGGAATCTTCAACACCAAAATTGTTATAACAATTGCCAAAACAGCATCATAAAAAGTTTCAAACCTATTGGTGTTCATATTTTAAATATTGTTTATGAATATAAATAAATTTTATGTATTGTCCATAATTTTATAATTACTTTGTTAATTTTAACGAATATTTAAATATTATTAGAATAAGATTTAATTTATAGATTTTTGTTAAAAGATTTCCCATTAATTTTAAAAGATGAGTAATTTTTAATAATGACTTTTAGGAATATTATACTATGATAACATTTACAAGAAATGAAAAAAGGGATTTGATTATTGCATTTGTTGTACTCAGCATCTCTTTTGCGATATCAAATGCGCAGTCAAATGTCCATACATTCATTTCCGTTTTACCGATTGTTATGGTTGGTGTGGCCATAGGATCTTTGGTGCGTGAGCTTGGACAAAAATTCGTGGCCATGAAATATGGATACCAGGCTGAATTCAAGGCGTGGCCATTGGGATTATTAATAACATTTGCCTCAGCGTTTATTGGTATTGTATTTTCCCTGCCGGGTTCCGTTTACACTTATGCGGACAATATCAGTGATGAAATAAATGGCAGAATTGCAGTTGCAGGACCAATGGCAAATATGGTGCTTGCATTAATATCCATAGCAATTGCTGCATTAATATTTCCTTTAAAACCTTATTCAAACATTATTACATTGATATATCTAATCTGTACCGTGGGATTTTCTGTCAATAGCTTTTTAGCCACATTTAACTTATTGCCTTTTTACACATTAGATGGAGTTAAAGTTCTAAAGTGGAATGCAAAAATCTGGATTGTTATATTTGCCATCGTTTTAATCATGCTTTTAATGTCCATAGGCATAGGCGCTGAGAACATGGTTCAATTAATTATAGATGGTATATCCATTTAATTCATATTCCCTAGCATTTCAACAATCTCTACTTGTTATTGGCAATCCAATCTTTTTTTGCCATTGGTTAATGCATCATTAAATAAACTGCAGCAATACTTGGTAGCGCAATGATGATTGTATTTACAATCATCCTGAAACGACGGGTTTTCCATTCTTTTGGTGTCAGATCCCTCATTTTCGGAATTTTCAAAACACTTAGAATAATTCCTGCTGACATGAAAATGAAATATGTATTGATTAAAAACAGGTATCCTGCCCCAAGTAGCATGTCCCATCTTCCGTTTGCAATCGAATATCCGCAGGTACATAGAGGTGGCATCAATGCGGTTGCAATTGCAACACCCGGAATAATGGTATTTGCCTTGTCCTGTCTGGTCTGCCCGATGATTCCTGCAAGTCCTCCGAAAAAGGCTATGAGTACATCAAAGAATGTTGGTCCGGTTCTTGCCAATAATTCAGCTGTTGGCTCCTTAATTGGGGAGAAAATAAAATAGATTGTAGCTGCGGTAACACTGATTACAATCTGCATTACAAAACCGGTCATATGCTTTTTAAGTAGCGGATAATCGGAAGCCACACTGGCATATGCTGAAGCAAGAATACTTCCCATCAACGGAGAAATCAACATGGCTCCTATGATTACTGCTGTTGAGCTTACATTAAGGCCAACTGATGCAATTACCATTGCACATACCAGCACGCACATATTTGTGCCTGTGATTTTCCCACCATCCAGAAGACGTGAACGGATCTCCTCATTTGATGCGGAATCCTCTGATAATGAGAATATCCTTTTGATTTCAGCTTTAATTGTTTCATTTTGACTATTTTCAGTACTCATATTATCATTTCCCAAATTGTTCATTATGCATAGGACATAATGAAGATTTTAAATAAATTCGTAATTTTTATTCATTTTACATATTTTGATATCTATATGTATATTCATTTAAATTAATTATTATAATTATTTAACATTGGTTCGTTAATTCTATATAAATTGGACTAATGTTGGTTTTCATATATTATGTTTCCACATTGTAATTGTATTAATTGATTTTTTTGATTCAAAAATTTAAATGTTTTAGTAACTTTAATTTACTAAAATAGAAAACTTTTTATATGTTGTGAAAGTAAATAATATTTAAATAGTATATTAAACTTAATTTTTTAATGATGAATTTTAAATAAAAGTGAGGTTTGTTTATGAAATTTGAAGAAAAAGACATCATAGAAGATTCTTCTGATGAAGTTGTCCTTGAACCAGAAATAGAAGAAGCTGATGATGGTGAAAAAACAAAACCTATGTTAGATTATAATAATATTAAAAGCTCACAGGATATTGAAGTCCCGCCTTTGTTAATTGATCAGGTCATTGGGCATGAAGAGTCCATTGAAACAATCAAAAAAGCGGCAAAACAAAGAAGAAATGTTTTGCTCATTGGTGATCCTGGTGTAGGAAAATCAATGCTTGCTAAAGGTATGGCTCAGATATTGCCTCATGAAACCCTACAAGATATATTAGTATATCCTAATATAGAAGACAGCAACCATCCGTTAATCAGAACAGTACCTGCCGGTGAAGGTAAAAAGATTGTAAAGGCAACAAAAGGCTCTGCAAAAGGTCATGAAGAAAGGAAAACAATTATTACAATGTTTGCAATTGGTGGAATACTGGTAATCGGATTCATGTACGGAAGATTACTCGAATCAATCATTGCAGCTGCATTAATATTGCTCATATCAATTCAGATTAAACCGAAAAATAACAGCATGTCTCCGAAATTATTGGTCAATAATGAAGAGTCAAGATTCGCTCCTTTCATGGATGCAACAGGTGCTCATGCAGGAGCACTTTTAGGAGACGTTCGCCACGACCCATACCAATCAGGAGGATTAGGAACTCCTGCACACGAACGTGTGGAAGCGGGAATGATTCACAAGGCAAATCGTGGAGTTTTATACATTGACGAAATTGGTACAATGAGCATGAAAACCCAACAGGAGCTATTGTCTGCAATGCAGGAAAAACAATACTCCATTACAGGTCAAAGCGAAAACTCAAGTGGTGCAATGGTAAGATCCCAGGCTGTACCATGTGATTTTGTACTTGTGGCATCAGGTAACCTTCAGGTGCTTGAAGGAATGCACATTGCAATGAGATCAAGAATCAGAGGATACGGTTATGAGGTATTCATGAAGGATTACATGGACGATACAACCGAAAACAGGGAAAAGCTTGTTCAGTTTGTAGCGCAGGAAGTCAAAAACGACGGAAGAATTCCTCATTTTGCAACTGATGCTCTTGATGAGATAATCATGGAAGCAAAAAGAAGATCCGGTAAGCAAAACGCATTGACCTTAAGATTAAGGGATTTGGGAGGACTTGTACGTTCCGCAGGTGATGTGGCCATTGAAAAAGGAGCTGAAGTCGTAACTGCAGAACATGTCATTGAAGCTAAAAAATATGCAAGAACTCTTGAACAGCAAATTGCCGACAGATCAATCATGCAGAGAAAAGACTACAGTATGGTGTCTTCCGAAGGTGGAAGGGTCGGTCTTATCAATGGTCTTGCCGTGATTGGTGACAGAAGCGGTATTGTGTCACCTATTGCAGCTGAAGCGGCACCTACACAATCCAAAAATGGTGGTCAGATAATCGCTACAGGTAAATTGGGTGAAATCGCTCAGGAATCTGTTCAAAACGTAAGTGCATTAATCAAAAAGTATACCAACAAGGATATCTCAAATTATGATATTCACATTCAGTTCATACAGACTTATGATGGTGTTGAAGGTGATTCCGCTAGTGTAAGTATTGCAACTGCAGTAATATCTGCAATTGAGGACATTCCAATTGATCAGACTGTTGCTCTTACAGGTTCACTTAACGTACGTGGTGATGTAATGCCTATTGGTGGAGCAACCGCAAAAATCGAAGCTGCAGCAGAAGCGGGAATGAAAAAGGTATTGATCCCAAAATCTAACCTTAAAGATGTTATGATTGAGAAGAAATACGAAGACATGATTGAAATCATTCCGACTGAAACCTTAAGTGATGTTTTGGAAAATATTTTGATTAGCGGTTCCAGCAAGGACAAACTAATTGAAAAAATGAAAAACATCGGTTCTAAAGTTGCAGAAAAGGTTCCTCAAACCGGTATTAAAAATCCAACTACCAACTAGTTGGATTAATCTATTATTTTTTCTTTTACTATTTTTTCTATTGTTTTTAAGAATTCGCAGTCTGTTTTTTCAAATTCCTCAAAGGAAGCGTCAGTGCTGCAACTGCAAATGTCTGTTTTTCCGATTCTATAATCTGTTGAGTCCTTTTCAACTAGCATTCCGAATAACTTTTCTTCGCTGTCGGCATATAAGTCAAATTCCTCTTGGGTGAGCTTCAGGTTATAATCCTCAATGGAAAACAGGTCGCATTCGTTTAAAATAGGCATGAAAGTCATCATTCCCACAGGAATGAAGATGTTTTCACTTTCATGAATTTTCAGGACTCTGTCCTCATAGGTATCCTCAGATGTTATTGCGTAGCCTTCGATTTCCAGGATGTTGTTTGTACCCATGAGGCCATCATCGCCAATTAAAAAAACAAGTAGATTAGGGTCCATATAATTATCACATGAAGCCCTAATATTTTTAATAGTTTCTCTAAGATTCATCACAAAATGCCTCGTATTTTTCACATAATGAAAGCACTTCATCAATCCTGTTGATTGAGTTAATCCAATCTGTAGGTATTGAATCATATCCGTAATAAATTCCCGCAAGTCCTCCGCAAATTGCTGCGGTGGTGTCGGTATCCTCACCGAAATTGACCGCCTTTAAAACTGCATCCTTATAGTTGTCAGTGTTTAAAAGACAGTGGATTACACATTCAAGTGAACCTACGACAAAGCCTCTTCCACGAACATCATCTAAGTCATTGGAAAATATTCTTTCAAAGTTTTTTAAAGCCTCTTCGCCTTTATAATGTTTTTTGACTTTATCACATGCTCTTTCAACGTGCTCTTTGATTTCAAGGTCGTTTTCAAGCATTGATTTTGCAATTTCAATGTACAAAACGCAGGCAATCCTTGATATTATGTGGCCGTGGGTTAGTGAAGAGACATTCTCGATTGTATCGTAATCTATGCCTTTAATGAATGCCATAGGCAGAATTCTCATCAGGGATCCGTTTCCGTTGTCACGTTCTCCTCTTCCTCCAGCTTCCAGTGCAGGTGCTCCATTGTAATATCTGATAAGGGCATTGTTTGTCGTATTTCCGATATCAAACATTCCGTCAGCGCTGTTTGTATGTTTGCCTTCAATACTCCAGTTGAGGAACTCTTCCATTATGTCATCGTAATCAATTTTCTTTTTGTTGGTGATGCTTGTCATTGTGGCTATTGTCATTGAGGAATCATCAGACCATGTTCCTTTAGGTTGTCTGTAGGTTCCATATGCTCTCATGTCGGTAACAGGGTCCCTGTCACGTTCGGCCTTACTTGAAAACTCGACAGGAACGCCTAAGGCATCCCCAATTATTAAACCAATAATTCCGTCTTTAACTTTCATAATAATATATCTGTTTGTAATACTAATTAAATGTTATTATGTTGTGACTAATTTTTTTTAACAATCACAGACATAATTAAATCAATGATTTTAAAAACAACCAATTTGACTCTAAGGCCATGGGGAGAAGATGACGCCGAATGCCTGTATCACTTTGCCAAAAATCCCAATGTGGGTCCGATTGCCGGATGGCCTCCACATCAGAGTGTTGAAGACAGCCTCTACATCATAAAGACTGTTTTCTCAAAAAGGGAAACATATGCAATCGTAAAGGATGGCATTCCCATTGGATGTGTGGGGTTGCTGTTTCATCCCGACACTAACCATTGGTGGGGTGAGGGTTCAGTGGAATTGGGCTATTGGATAGCTGAAGAGTATTGGGGAAACGGTTATGCCTTTGAGGCATCAAAGGCTTTGATTGAAAGGGCATTCAACGATTTGGATGTTGACAAAATTTATGCAAGCTACAGATGCGAAAACACCCAGTCAAAAAGGGTTCTCGAAAAACTGGGATTTGAATATTACTCCGAACTGGTCAATGAAAACTATCTTGGCGAATTTTTCCGTGAAATAGCAATGGTTTTAGAAAAATAATTATATTAAAAGATATTAACTTTAACTAATGACAAGATTATGTGAAAATTGTGGGTTTGTCAATCAGGATGACTATTATTTTTGCGCAAAATGCGGAACTCCTCTAGTAGAGGGTCTCGAGCCTAAACAGATTCATGTCTTCAAACCCGAACAGATTAAAATAAATAAGAAAGCACTTGCCCTTGCCTATATTATGACCATATTCCTATCATGGATAGGTTTTATAGTAGGGATAATATCAAAACATACCAATTTGGCGGTATTTACCTTTTTCGGATTTTTCATGCCTTTCTATCTAATCCAGTCACGCCATCCTACATTAAGAAAGCACGGACTGATAATGATGGTGATTTCACTTGTTGGTGTGGCACTCTCGTTTTACGTTATGCTTCACTAAAAAAAGAAAAATTAAACTAGGATAAATTTAATGTTTCCCAGTATTATTTGAATCGGAATCATTGGAACGTTTATTCCGTTTTTAAGCATTGCAACACTCATAGCATCTCCTCTGGACATGGTTCCCGGAACATTGTCGTTTCCTGCATATCCGTTGTAGGCATCGTTAGCACGAATGTCTTTTACGATTGATTCGCCGAATATTGATTCTGCAGCAAAGTTATTGACGCTTATGACTAGAAACGGACTTTCATTATAGGAATATTCCATGATTTCTTTGGCCGCACCATAAGGGTCATCAGGGTTGTTCATATGGACGTTGTGCAATGTCTGGCCATATGAATTATATGAACTTCCGGGATAAACCCAGTTAAATCCCTTAATGCTGAATTCAGCAGCCATATCAATACTTGCATCCTCTTCAGCATCTTCAGCCACAACCAATACCGGGCTGTTTATTGTAGCTATCAGAAATATGAAAATCATGGCAACTGCCGCTATGAGAATAATGTGTATTTTTTCCATGATTATTTTTTAACTATTTTTATATATTAATACTTAACCTTTTTTAATGAATTAAGACATATATAATCTTATAAAAATTTTGGTGATATTGTGATTATAGGTGGCTCATCCTCTCAAGATTTGGCAGCTCATGTTGCCCGAGAACTTGGTGAAGAATTATGTTATGTTGAAACTCGTAAGTTTCCAGACGGAGAAAGGTATTTAAGAATTGACGGTGACATTTCAGATGAAGTGACAGTTATCCAGTCAACCGGCTATCCTCAGGATGAAAATCTGATGGAATTGCTGTTTATGATATCCAATCTCAAGGATTTGGGAGCAAAAAAGGTCAGGGTTGTAGTACCATACATGGGTTATGCAAGACAGGAAAAACGTTTCAATCCTGGCGAAACCATTTCAGCTAAAATTATCTGTAATTTGATTGAAGCTGCAGGTGCCGATGAGTTCATAACATTCAACATTCACGAGGAATGTGTTTTAAACTTCTTTAACATTCCCGCAAGAAACATCTCAGCAATGCCTGCAATTGCCGAGTATCTGGATAAGAAATACTTCAGGAAAACCGATGAAAAGCCATTGATTATTGCACCGGACAAGGGAGCATATGGCTTTGCACAGGAAATGTCTGAAATCATCGGATGCGACTGCACATATTTGACTAAAGTCCGTTTAGGTCCCGATAAGGTTGAAACCAGAATCGTGGATGTCAGATGCGACAGTGAAAGTGAAAACACCGTAAATGTCGACTCCGTAAAAGGAATGCATGCAATCATCATTGATGATATCATAGCTACAGGCGGAACAATTGTAAATGCAATAAACATTTTAAAGCAATACGGTGCGGAATCCGTTGACGTATGCTGCGTACATCCGATTTTAACCAATAACGGCGCCACCAGAATATATGCTGCAGGTGCCAATAAGATCATCGGAACAAACAGTTTGTCATCAGACACTTCACGTGTATCTATTGCAAAGGCAATTGCTGATGCATTGAGGCAGTAAAAATGGATAAGGAAATAATCAAAAAGGAATTAATCGATAAATCCAATAATATTTTACAGAAATATTCGGAACCTGACGTGATTGATTATGTCTCCGTAATGAATATGGCCGGAAAGACAGTATTTCTCGGTTCCATTAAAATTTTCAATTATGAGATTCTCCCGAATGTCATTAGAGATTTGGAAAGGGAACTAAAAGGCTATGGGCAGCTTGTGGTAAGGGACCAGAGGTTCACTCCATGCTGTTCTCCTAGCTACACTCATTTCAGTTTCAACATCACTATCAT
>JAUNXD010000274.1 GCA_030539985.1 Methanobrevibacter sp. | reverse complement strand
TACCTATTGAATCTGAAACATTAAAAGCAATAATTTATAATAATGGAATTTTAACAATAAATAATACTACATTTCAAAACTTTAAAGAAAGAATCATATACAATGACGGAAACTTTACATTAATCCAGACCCTAATGGAAAATATTAATACGGTAAGTACCACTGCAATTTATAAAACATCAGCACAACAACCATTAAACAGCCAATATACATATAATACTTATAGAATCTACACTAAAAGCAAATCTACAGATGGTGGCGCAATATACAATACTAATCAAACCATCATTCTTAATTCGACATTTAAAAGCATCACAGGCAACATTGGAGGAGCAATTTATAATACAAATGACCTAATCATGGAAGATACCTTATTTGACAATATCCAACCAAAATCAACTGGCTCCATATATAATATAGGAACACTAAACATCAACAACACACAAATCAACAATAATAACGGCATGGCAATCTATAATACAGGAACACTAAACATTAACAACACACAAATCAACAAAACTAGCACTAGTGCAATCTATAATAATGGATTATTAAACATTAACAATTCAATAATGGTAGAATGTAGCGGAGTTGGAGCAGCAATATACAATACAAATATTGCAAATATTGAAAACTGTCAAATAATAAATAATCAAGGATTAGCCGACACCCTCTGGAGATATGAAGAACAAAGTAACGGACAGGTTTACGCATTTGTAGATAGAGTGTATTCTGGAGTAATCTATAACGGAGAAAATGCAAATGCTAACATTACCAAATCGTTAATAAAAAACAATATATTATACTGCACTTCCAACGGCAATTGGGCGACATACTATGGAAAAATCAAAAACGACGGAACCTTAAAAATAAGTGGATGCGTATTTGACAACAACAACCCATACTGGGATGGTCGACTAAACCAAGGAGATGGATCATTTAACATTTACAACACTGGAAAAATAACTGTAATGTATTCCTACTTAGTAAATACAAAAATCTATATTGGTGGATCAACAGGAAGTGGCGTACATTCCCCACATAGTTTCTTATATAATACTGGAAAAGGAACATGCAATATAAACTATAATTTCTACTGTTTAAATCCAGATAGTATAATTCAAAATGCAAACTATAATTACTATTTCATCCCCTCTTTTGAAGATGATTACTACCCTATAAAACTTAATCAAACCAAAAACATCACACTAACACTTGCCCTAACCAACGGATCCGATACAATTGAATTCAACGATTGGGACAAACTACTCACACCTGGATTAAATGCAATAATCACAACAATAAACGACAAAGGAGAATACATAAACATTACTGCTTCGCTAAAAGATTATTATACCTTCAATTTCAACTATACTTCTCAAAAAGCAATATATCCAATCCATGCAAACATTCTTAACTACGAAAACACTGCTATTGTAGATATTGGTAAGGAATTCGCCAACATGACAGTAAACTATACCAACATCACCTACAAAAACGGAACAGTCACATTCCACATCAATATGAACGGAACCATCACAATGCCAACAGGAAACATCACAATAACATTCAACAATCAAAAAACAATTTTAAACCTTACAAATGGAACCTGCAATTACACTGTAGATCCAAAATTAATACCCGGAAATTACTCTGTTAAGATTGAATATGATGGTGATGAAGAGTACTTTAAAATAAGACATAATATTTATAAGTTCACGATATATAAGATACCAGTAAATGTTAGTTTATATGCTCCAGACATTAGAATTGGCGAAACCGGAGAGCTAACCATAAGAGTAACACCAAGTAGTGCAAGAATGACTGGATATTACTATCTTAATGGAAAAGCACAAGACCGCTTAAATACACAAAATCTTAGAACACTTAAACTTAAAAATTTCGCTATTGGAACCTATAACCTAACTGTGAAATTCACAGAAGATGAATACTACACAGGATGTGAAGCAAGCATACTATTCACAGTCAAAAAATGGCAAACTGATATCACACTAGAAAGTGAAGACATCAATGCCGGTGAAAATGCAACACTAAACCTTACAATCAATCCTGGTGATGTTAGGGGCGAAGCAATCCTTGAAATCAATGGAGTAAACCAAACAATATTCATCAATAAAACCACCACCCTAATAACACTAACAAATCTTCAAAACGGAACATATCATGTAACTGTTTACTATCCTGGAGACGCCAAAT
>JAUNXD010000048.1 GCA_030539985.1 Methanobrevibacter sp. | reverse complement strand
TACAAAACAATTTTGTCTTTTTATTATTGTGCATTTAGAAATATTAAAAAACCAACTAATTTAAATGACACTTCACACCAAAACCATTGATTTTATCATGCCCTTATGCAAGCATTCCCATGGATAAAATAATTCTAAATGTAGGTTTTCATATAGTTAAGCAAATCATCCCTGAACTCGCCGTCGTCAAGTGCAAACTCGATTGATGCTTCAAGCCAGTCAAGCCTGTTTTCAATGTAGAATGATTTGCCCTCAAAAACCACTCCATTAACCGAATCAAGCTTTGATATTGCTTCTGTTAGATGGATTTCATCGTTGAATCCAATTTCTGTTTTCTCGATTGCGTCAAATATTTCCGGCGTCAGTATATACCTGCCCATTATCGCAAGATTTGAAGGGGCGCTTTTTATCTGAGGCCTTCCGGTAATGCCTGAGATTTGGTAGATGTTTTCAGCTATCTTTTCTGATTCTGTGACCTTGTACCTGTTGAGGTCGCTTTCAGTTTTTTTAAGCGCAACCGTAGGTGTTTGGTATTTGTTGAAGGCATCCATAAGCTGTCTTGTGCATGGTGTTTGTGATTTTGTGACGGTATGGCCCAGAAGCACCGCAAAGGCTTCGCCGTCCACATGCCTTCTGCTTGCGCTTACCGCATCCCCCAATCCTTTCAGGTTCTTCTGCCTTACATAGCAGATGTCAGCCAGGTCTGTGATGGTCCTGATTTTTTTAAGGTCACGGTCCTTTCCTGCTTTTTGAAGAGAGTATTCAAGTTCATAGGACTTGTCGAAGTGATCCTCGATTGACCTTTTGTGCCTGCCCGTGATAACAAGGATATCGTCGATTCCAGAGGCTACAGCCTCCTCGATGAGGTATTGGAGAGTAGGCCTGTCATAGATGGGTAACATTTCTTTTGGCTGGGACTTTGTTGCAGGGAGGAACCTTGTTCCGAAACCCGCCGCTGGGATAACTGCCTTCATGGTTAAATGTTGATGTTCATATGTTTTAAGTTTTGATGTTTGAACATTACATGTGGGTTATGCACAAGTTATCCATTTTTATTAACAAGTTTTTTTTTAGTAAGAATATTATGAAATTTCTTGTAGAAATATGCGTATGGTATTTAATACATAACTTAATCCGGTTTAGTAACAGGGGTTTTTGAATTTGGATTTTTGTTTTGTGGGGTTTAACATTATTTTGCAAGAATTCTTCTGCTTCTTTAAGCAGGAAATGATTTGCACTTTAATAGGTATTCTTGCATCATTTAGATAAAAAATCTAGCAAAAATGTAAAACTGACAGTGAAATCTTCTAAAATGACGGTGTAATATTGTTGAATTTGTCTGTGAATTAAGCAAAAATAATTTAATCAGCGGGGTGCTTTTTGAATATTCCACTCTTTTGTAAAGTTGTTTTTTTAAATACTAATAATATATTATTTTTTTAAGATTTAAAGATGCAAGTGAGCACTTACATTCGAAAAACTTTATATATGGTCTTTAATAGAGTAAATAGTGAGAACGACAAGTTTTCTAAAAAATCTAAAAGGTAATTCAAATGAAAAAAATAGCAATTCTTTCAATTTCATTATTGATGTTAATTGTCGCTGTCGGCTGTGCTTCAGCCGCCGACATTAACGGTACCGTTGATGATTCCATCCACCCAGATCATCAATGCGCGATAGACGAAATAACCAATGCCACACCAGAAACTGTTCACGATGCAGTTGTAGCTGCAGATGACTCCAACGCTTCTGTTGAAACTCACACAGTCCAAAACGTCGTTAAAGACAGTCCAAAACACATTGACACAAATCCTGAAAAACAAAATTCCCTTAAAAAAGACATTGCAAAATACAATGCCTTCTTTGACAAAAACACCCATAAAAAAAATCGGTGACGGCAAATCATACTCTGCAAAGGATCTTGTTTTGGAAATCTACAGACACTACCCCCCTGAAGATACTGTGATAATCGCAACCAACGTATTGAGAGACCACGGCTTCAGATTATCCTTCAGTGAAGTGCAGGCCATGATGTATCAGATGATTGACGGAACACTCTTCACACAGAAATATGAAATGAATTCCACATACTATAAAAACGAAATGCAGAAAGCCCAGGATTTCCATAAGTCAATTGCCAGTGAAGCCAAAAAATATGCAGAAATCTTCACTAAAAAGAACGGAAAAGCATTTGTCATAAAACCTGACTGTCATTACGGCTATCTTGATTTGATTGTGGAGGTATATATGAATCATTCAAGCTTTGAAGAAACAGTGCTGATTGCCACCCATGCACTTCAGGACTGCGGATACAATGTCACTGCAGCATCAATAGAGGATTCATTCAATCAGATCATGAACAAGACTCTAAAAACACAAAAAGACAATTTGCCTGCAAGTATCTATTTCTTTCATGCCGGATTATTGAAACATGCACATGAAAGTGGCCACAGTGAATATAAGGAATTAATTAGTGAAAAATTGGCATTACAGCCATAATCATATTCTGGGAATTTCCCAGATTATTCCTTTTTTCATATTCCTAATTGAGTTAGGAGTTTAGGATTTTTTCTAGTTCTTTGATGGATTTTCCGGTTTTTTGGGAGATTTCGTTAAGGGAAGTGCCGGCATTTAGGAAACTTACTATGATTTCTTTCATTCCTTGTTTCATGCCATTTTTCTCTTTTCTTTCTCCATATTCGTAAATTAAACTCATTCTATCACCTAATTTGTCGCATAATATTTGTCTGTATTCTTTTTCTTCAACGAATTTGTCTACAATGAGCCATTCTATTCCATATGTTAAATTTTTAATAGAGTCTGTCGCATTTCTTACTTGTAATAAGTTATGAACTACTCTTTTAATATATTTTTCTATGTCGGTGTCTACAATTATGGGAATTAAAGCATATAGAACTAGTTCTTTAGCTTCAATTTTCAATCCTTTTTGGATTTTTGGCTCAACAGTGTTGATTATTTCTTCAGCGTCTAAATCTTTTAGACTGATAACATGGTATGTGAAAACACTGTCTTTGCTAAATTTGTATTTAACGATTTTTGATTTTTCAGCTGTGCTTAAAACAATTAAAGTCATTTCCTTGTCGTTGTCTTTTTCTCTGTTTGCAACTGCAACATATGTCAATCCTCTTTTTGAAAACTCCTCATTCACAGGTGTGCTTTGAAGTTCAAGGATCATGTTTTCAAAATCTAGTTCCAATATAATATCCGGCACATAATCCTTTGGATCAAGCAGGCGAAGTTCCTTTGTTCAAATCTTTACATTTACAGTTTCAACGTCAATTATATCGAGCAATATTCTCGCATCTTCTTCGTTGATGTTTTTAAAAATCTTATCTTCCGTAAAATAGGTCATATCAATACCTCTCAGGATTAGTGATATTCCATATGTATTTCAATATTTAAACGATTTTACATTCGATTTAAATCATATTGACATATATATGATGGTTTTTTGAGGTAAATTTTACAAACTGAAAGCAATTTTACGAACTGGGAATAATTTTATATATTTGAATGAATTGGATAAATTCAACGAATTTTTTAAAAAGAAATATTCGTAATGTATTTTTTACTTCTTGTGTTTTGGTAATGTTGTTTGAATTTGTCTGTGAATAAAGCAAAAATAATTTAATCAGCGGGGTGTTTTTTGAATATTCTACTTTTTTGTAAAGCTGTTTTTTAAAATACTAATAATATAATATTTTTTTAAGATTTAAAGATGCAAGTGAGCACTTACATTCGAAAAACTTTATATATGGTCTTTAATAGAGTAAATAGTGAGAACGACAAGTTTTCTAAAAAATCTAAAAGGTAATTCAAATGAAAAAAATAGCAATTCTTTCAATTTCATTATTGATGTTAATTGTCGCTGTCGGCTGTGCTTCAGCCGCCGACATTAACGGTACCGTTGATGATTCCATCCACCCAGATCATCAATGCGCGATAGACGAAATAACCAATGCCACACCAGAAACTGTTCACGATGCAGTTGTAGCTGCAGATGACTCCAACGCTTCTGTTGAAACTCACACAGTCCAAAACGTCGTTAAAGACAGTCCAAAACACATTGACACAAATCCTGAAAAACAAAATTCCCTTAAAAAAGACATTGCAAAATACAACGCCTTCTTTGACAAAAACACCCATAAAAAAATCGGTGACGGCAAATCATACTCTGCAAAGGATCTTGTTTTAGAAATCTACAGACATTACTCCCCTGAAGATACTGTGATAATCGCAATCAACGTATTGAGGGACCACGGCTTCAGATTATCCTTCAGTGAAGTTCAGGCCATGATGTATCAGATGATTGACGGAACACTCTTCACACAGAATTATGAAATGAATTCCACATATTACAAAAACGAAATGCAGAAAGCCCAGGATTTCCACAAGTCAATCGACAGTGAAACCAAAAAATACAGGGAACTGTTCACTAAAAAGAACGGAAAAACATTTGTTTCACGTCCTGACTGTCGTTACTGCTATCTTGATTTGATTGTAGAAGTATACAGGCATCATGCAAGCGTTGATGAGACAGTATTGATTGCCACACATGCACTGAAAAACTGCGGATACAATCTTACTCCTGCATCTGTAGAAGACATATTGAATCAGATGGATCATTATTCCTTAAAAACTGAAAAAGGCCAATTGGATTCCTATATCTACGCTACATTAATTGATGTTGTGAAATTCGGACATGACAGCGGTAATGGCAATGCATTTGCATTTGCCGATAATCTCTATGAAAGAATGAATCTATAGGTATATTTTTCACATCCGGGAGTTATTCCTGGATTATAATCTTTGTAGAGAAGATTTTGCCAGTAAATTTAAAAAATAGTAAATTAATGTCTTATTGCAGAGATTAATCTCCACAATACCTCGCAGACATTAATAAAATCATTTTGCATCTTTACAGAGGTTACTTAAATGTAACTCTCTTGCGTAAATGTATTGTCAATTAATTATATAAAGTTAACGAATAACTATAATGAGTGAGTAATTAAATAGTAGCCGTCTCGGGGGAAAAGGCCTCGTGAAAACTGAAGTTTTCAAAGACCTTCATTGACTTGTTTAATATATTGGTGTATGATATTTCAATGAGCAATGCAATTCTTACTAATATGGTTAAAGTATTTAAATCTTGAATTACAAATTATAAGTTAAATCTATTTTTCTCATAGGTGTGTGTCAGAGCGGTCAAATGAGATAGGTTCAGGGCCTATTGCTTAGTGCTTCGTGGGTTCGAGTCCCATCACACCTACTTTTAATATTTTCAATTGAATTCAGTTCCCATCCAGGTTTTCGTAATAGATTTGTCCGGACCTCTCAAGATCCAAGAGGTTAAATTTTGTACTGTTCTCTGGCATAGGTTCGTTAAACTGTGTAAATTCAATCTTAAGATTAGAATCGATTTCCATAATCTTTTCCGACAGTAACTCTTTTAATTGCATTAGGTTCTCTTGGCTTTGACAGAGCAGATAAATGCCTTCAGGATTATTATTAATATTTTCATAGTATCGGCCTTCCATGATGCGGAAATTAGGCTTATATCCTCTGCAGATTCCAAATTCTGATTTCAAATTTTTCAATTCATCAATTTTTTCATAAGTGCCCTCTTTTATAAAATTCATATTGCCGAATTTTATGCTAAGTTCACCTACGAATTTGAGATATACAAGCAGTTCCCCAGTATTCTCGTCTCTTATTGCATAATTTCTAATTATATGGTCTATTTCATTGGTCAATTCTTTAAATTTTTCATCTAAACTGGTTTCATCTTCAGCTTCCAGTTGAAAAAAAGTCATATCTTCAATAACTTCATTATTGATTGGTTCCATATCAAAATAGGCATGTGATGAAGATCTAAGGCTTATGGTTGCATATTTACGTATTATATTGTTAACCTCAAGAATTTTTTCTGTTTCCAGATTTGTAATTGCATAATTTTTTTTGATTGTCATGATTTGATATATTTATATGGTGGAGTAATAAATATTTTCTATTTTAAGTGAATCCCCGTTTTGAATATTTGTGTCGGATTATCATTTGCTCATGTGCAGATATGCATTAACGTATTTAAGTCTTGAATTACAGATTATAAATCTGTTTTTCTCATAGGTGTGTGTCAGAGCGGTCAAATGAGATAGGTTCAGGGCCTATTGCTTAGTGCTTCGTGGGTTCGAGTCCCATCACGCCTACTTTCATGATTGGCAGGACTTTTTTGTAAAATTACTTTGACATCTACAAAAAATTTAAGAATTATCAAAGCCATCGCAACTTTAACATAATTTAAAAAACATGCAACAGTCCAAAATCAGGATTTTATTTTGTCATATGCAAATATTCCCACAAGCGCAATCAAAAACAATGCAAATATCAGAAGCAGAATTTGCATATGGTCATTAACACCGATTGCCTTGACAGCGGATAGGGAACCGTTTGAATCCTCCTCATCCTCGGTAGAATCCGGATTCAGCAAGTCTTCCACTGTACCTCCAATGGATTTTACTGCATTGCTAAATATGTTAGGGTTAATGTCCTTTACCACATTCTTGCTTGAGCTGGAGGATTCCTGATGATTATCGTCTTGGGTAATGCGCCCTCCGCTTTTGGGGGCACTGTTTTGATGAGGGTCGTGTTGTGTTTTTCGGTCTTCACTTGTTGTTGTTGTATTTGCACGATTTTTAGAGGGATCCTGAATGACACTTGTACGGGTTGTGTTTGAAGTGATTTTTGAGTTTACCTCAATAATGCACTCCAGATAGTTATTTGATGAAACTTTATCCATTGAATCGGTTGTTGCATCGACAGATATAATGTGTGTCCCTTTCGCAGATATATTTGTCAATATTGTCAATGTTGCATTGGCGCCGCCAGTTAAATCACCAATATTCCAGATTCCACTTTCGGAATCATATTCCCCAACTGTTTTTGCATGTGAGATATAACTGAAAAACTCCGGCATGGTCACGTTGACCTTTACGTTTTTGGCGGTTCCGTTAATCGCCTTTGCGGTTATAATCATTGGAACTTCAAAGGTTGCCTTGCCAAACCCTAAATCCTTTTTAATCATGTCTCCTAGTTCCATGTCAACTGACAAATCCGCCTTATCATCTGAAGGTGAATCCTCACAGATTAAATCAGAATCATGATTTGCATCATCTGAAAGCAGGATATCCTCATTTGCACAATCCATGGATTGGTCATCAACATATAAATAATCATCCTGTGCGGAACTTGCATTAACGTCTTCATTTGCCATTACGGTTCCAAATGAAAATATAATCGTTAGGATTAGGATTAATGCAAAAAAATACTTAAATTTCATATTTTCACCAA
The DNA here is from genome assembly GCA_030539985.1 of Methanobrevibacter sp. Lineage (GTDB taxonomy): Archaea > Methanobacteriota > Methanobacteria > Methanobacteriales > Methanobacteriaceae > Methanocatella. The sequence continues at coordinate 1,742 of JAUNXD010000048.1, read as the reverse complement.
GGATTCGTTAATTAACTTTTGATTTTATTGTTTATTATATGTTGTGATTGAAATAATGTTAATGTCACCATTTACCTTTGCTTAAGTCTGATTTCCCTGATTCTGTTTTTAGCTTCTATTTTGACTATATAACTTTTTGCCTTTTCGGCAATTTCAGACAAATCCTCCTCATCACTGAAGCGTATCAGGTAATCCTCAAGCCATGAGTAGTCACATTTCAGCATGAGATTCTTCAGCGCCTCAGTGCTCTGGATTTTCTGGCATGCCAATTTGCGGGCATTGACATTTGGCGAGTTTTCAACAACGCTTATGAGGTCATCCTCATTATCAATCATTGAAATCGCCCTTAGTAAAGTGGCAAACTCGACAGCTGGGGTATTTGCAATCAACATGGGATAATCCCTTACCAGGTCAATTTTAAAATCCCCATTGGAATTGACACCCGCAAGATTATTGCCCAAAACCGGTTCGGGAGGCTTTGCATTGGAAGGGGTGTTGACTATCGCTTCTGCTTTAAACCTTTCAAGTATCTCCCCTTCATTGTAGTCTGGATTGAGATTGACGTTTTCAAAGGCGTTTCGGGCCAGAAACTCATGGTCTAGGGAAGGGTATGCGGTTATATCTTCATAGGGCGTATAGGACTTGAAGACGATAAGAATGTTATTTGAGGTGAAATAATCGACAAACCCGTTTACCATACCCTTTTTTTCGGTTCTGATGATTTTGGATGATTTAATCTCACGCAATTCAGCGCATTGAAACTCATAATAGGAAACATGAAAAACGTCATGAACCCTCAATATAGGAGTTGTAACCAGCGTCTTGTTGTAGCTGATATATTTCCTCTCTTGATTTTTAACGTCCCTGACCTTTCTTTTGTCCCCAATCATAATGAACCTTCTCATCTTGTAGTCTTCATTTTCAAGGGTTTCCAGTCTGATGTTCTTGGATATGAATGAACGGTGAACCTTTGTCGTGAAATATCCGAAATCAAATGTCTTGCAGTCAATGGAATGTGAAAACGTTACGGAAAACATCATTATGACTCCAATGATTATTAAAAACAGGTTTTCAACGGTAGTGTCAAGGGTGTGTATAATGAATATTTCATACAGAACCTTCAGGATGATGATTATTACCAGGATTATTCCAATGTCTCTTAATGTTTTTCCTATTGTTATTGCCATTTTATTAGTCTCCAGTAGTTAATCTGTCTTTAATGGTTTAAATCTTTAATGTTCAGGCTAAAGCTTTTCCTTTCATTTGTAAAATTTCGGTTAAAACGTGATGATTGTCCTATTCAATAAAAAACTGTAAGTATTGCAGATCTGAGGATAGTTCATGTATCTGGAATTGGGGAGGGGTTTTTATCAGGGTTATGAAGTGAATAATATATAAAAAGGTAAAATCCTTTTTATAAATTATTTTTTTCTATGAAGTTATATAATCTCTCAGTAATTTCTTTTGTATCCTCTGAAAGCTCATCATATTCTTTGACAAATTCTTGTTCTTTATAACTGAATCTTTCTTTAAAAGTATCTTTATTAAAAAAGTTATCAGGTATTTCTCCAGTTATTATTTTCTCTTTAATAAATTTGTGAAAATTTGATTTTTTGTATTCATTTTCGTCAAACTCTTCAGTCATACCTAATTTTCTTATTTCTCTAATACTTTTTAAGATTTTTATTAAAATTGGTTTAGAAATAAGATTTTCAACTTCTTTTACATTTAATATTTTAAAA
>JAUNXD010000273.1 GCA_030539985.1 Methanobrevibacter sp. | reverse complement strand
ATATAACGCAGTTATAAAAAATTAAAAATAAAAAAATTAGTTTTGGCGGATGCCCTGCAAAAGATTAAAAAAGATTATGAGGGGGATGCTTCCGAAATATGGTCCGACAATCCTAGCAGTAGGGAAGTGGTTAAGAGATTCCTTGAATTTAAAGGAGTTGGCCCAAGCATATCTGCTATGGCAGCAAATATACTTGCAAGGGATTTTAAAGTTTCAATGAGTGATTACCGTTCAATTGATGTTTCTCCAGATATTCATGTTACAACAGTAAGGGGAAGGGTGTTTTTCAATGTTAGTGCAAAAAAGGATGAAATAGTAAAAAAAGCCAGTGAAATCAATCCTGAATTTCTGGGAGTTATTGATTGGGCATGCAGTTTTATCGGTATAGACTACTGTCGCCCTACTGATTCTGAATGTTATCACTGTCCTTTAAACAAGGAATGCAGTTATAATAAGTAATATAGTATTGTAAACTATTAATTATTCTTTATAACTCACTTTTTTTTTAAATTCAATCTATTTTTAGTAAAATGTTGGTCCATTTTTCAGTTTCTCTATCTGGTCTTGCATCATTTGTAATCCAAGTTTCAATAACCTTAAAATCATTTTTTTCAAATAATTCAATCGCAGCACTTTCAGTCAAGTCATTGAAATAACGGCCGTTTCTATTTCCTTCAAAATCTCCATATTTAAAGGATGCATATAGGATGCCCTTTTTTTTAAGTGATTTTTTCAGTTTGCTTAAAACCAAATCCAACTCATCGCTTGGAACATGTAGAAGTGATGCTGATGCCCAAATTCCATCAAATTCATTAGTAAATTCAATTTCCTGAAACTGCATATGTTTTACGTTGGCACCGCTGAACTTGCTTGCCAGTCTGCACATCTCGGCTGATCCGTCAATTGCAGTTACATTATAACCTAATGTCTTAAATATTTTAGTATCACGGCCTGAGCCGCATCCCGCATCTAAAATGCTTCCGTTTTCAGGTATTAACTCCAAAAACTTCTCGTGATGTGAGCTCATGTCAGCATCAACGGTTCCGTCAAAGAATTCTTGGGCATTTTTATCATAGTAGTTCATTTTAAATTCCTCTCCTTATAGTAACTCATTGTCCTGTATTCAATTATATCTTTAAAGTGCTTCTTGAATGTTTCCAGATGAATATATGATTCAAGTTCACTGTTAAGGGCAAGTGCACACCCTTCCTTTTTGATGAAAAATTCGGAATGTGTTTTCATTAAATATTTTATCGGATTTCTTTTTGCAAGAGAAACATATTCTTTTTTACCCCAATTTTGATAGTTTTCAGTTGATTTATGCTTTAACATATCTACTCCGTTTGATTTTATTGAGTAGAACTCTTTCATTGAATTGTATACCTCATCATCTGTAATTTCCATTTTGATATTGCCATTATTGTAAAATGCTTTTAAAATTGGCATTTTATAGGATTTTGTCATACTGGTTGTCTCTAGAGTATTTAAAAATTCATGAGCTACTGTATTAATGAGATGTTTTTCATCACTTTCAAGTTCATTATTCTCTGATAAAAATGTGAGATAATCTCTAAATAAGTTTAAATTAGGTTTTGATTTCATATTAGATATAACATTTTCATCCATTCTTAAAAATAATTCTAATCGAGATGGTCTGTGATTCAAATCATTTTTTACTGAATTAAATTCATGATAAATAATGTCTTTAACATTTAATTCTTGTCTGGCTTGGATTTTGAATAAATCAACTAATTTAAAATCAAAATCAATATAACAATCTTCGGGATATTCAAAATTTATGACAGATTCATTTAAAAGAGTTTTAGTGTTGTACTCTGTATCACTTAACAAAAATGGTACGAAATTTGCTTTTTTATAATTTCCAATAAAATCTAAAACAATTAAATGGGTTTTATTTTCACTTTTCCTAAGGCCTCTTCCTAATTGTTGTAGGAAAATAGTTGGAGATTGGGTTGGTCTTAAAAACAACACTGAATCAATTTCGGGAATGTCAACTCCTTCATTAAACATATCTACAGTAAATAATACTTTCAAATCATGATTTTTTAATTTAGTTATTGCACTGCTTCTATTTTCGGTGTGTTCTCCTTGATTGCCACTATAAACTGCAGCTGATGGGATATTGTGATGGTTAAAGTATTCAGCCATAAATTCAGCATGATTTCTTGATGAACAAAAACCAATTGTTGAATTTGGTGAGT
>JAUNXD010000272.1 GCA_030539985.1 Methanobrevibacter sp. | reverse complement strand
CGTGTTCTCTTTCGTTTTTGGAAGTTTCCATGAAAATATCATGGATTTGAACGTATCCTTCTTCTTTTGCTTTTGCTGCAAAATATTGGTATTTAGTGTGAGCCTGGGACTCACCAGCGAATGCTGCTTTTAAATTTTCTTCGGTTTTTGTACCTTTTAAATCAGTCATTTTTAACATCTCCAATAATATTATTATATGTGTCATTGAATAAAAAGTTTTTTGAAAAATTTTTGAACAAAAAAAAAATAAAAAAAAGATAGCTTAAAAATTAAGCTATATCTGAATATAACAATCCTGTCGCTCTTGCAGCAAAGAATGTTAAATATGGAGTTACAATAATTGAAAGAATGCCTATTCCATTTATGAAATTGTTAAGTCCGTTTAAAACAATGTTGATAACAAAAATGACAAGGAAAATTAATATTACAACTGCAATAACTTTTCCCCAACCGATTCTTCCAATATCCTTAAATGATTCAATGAAATTCACTGCAGTTCCAAGGCTTCCGGTATTTGCGAGTCTTGCCTCACCCATTGTCTGGAGCAATGCGAAAATTATAAAGAGTACGCATGCAATGATTCCAGTAATGATCATGGCATTTCCAAGTGCAATGAACTGGGATTGAGGAACAACCTCTGAAATAACCACGGTTGTATTTGCAGGAGCGGTCATGTGGGCAATCATGATCTTGTTGAATATGTCCACTGAATTTCCAACCAAATTTGTAGCCATAGAGACTACAGCGACAATGATGGCTGGAATGATGAAGTAGACGATGTTCATGAGTACATATTTGATACCTGTGATGAGGTTTTCCTTCCAGACAAACTCAGGGGCTGCATCCACCTGGTCGATACCGGATTTGACAATGCTTACCAGATATCCTGTCAGAATAAAAATCAAAACTAATCCTGCGATAAAAATAATAACTCCTAAAATTGAAAAGACCGCATTGTCATACATGCCTATTGCAAATAGAACCACACCCAAAACGGCCAATAATCCTGAAACGAATGTCAATGCAATATATATTGCAAGTTTTGCTAAATCATTTGAAGGAAAAATAAATGATTCCTTTAAAATATCCATAATTTCCATATAAATTCACCTCTGAAAAAATTCTCTAACGAGATAAAGATATATTTATATGTTATATATAATTAAGTTAACTAAAAAAAAGAAAGGAAGATGAAAATTATTCATCTACGCCAAAGGATTTTTTAAGTAAATCTGCATTTACAAATCCTTCTTTATACATTTTACCAGTAGTTAAATCATTGATTACTACTTCTGCAGGAGCAAACATTCCTTTATCGATTTGATAGAAGTCAAATCCGGCATCTTTAAATACGTCAAAGAATGGTTTACCATATCCGTCAGCTGCAGAAGATGGTAATTGAGCAGCTACAGCAGCGATGTCATCGCCTTCTTCAGATTCTACATAGTAGTAGGTTCTTCCACCGAAGAGTACTGCATCGTTGGTTTTACCCATAGCTTTTAAGCCATCCGGGTCAACAGGTGCAATTGGTGCAATACCTGCTGCATGTTTAACTTTGGTTACATCGAATTTAATGAATTCCAACATTTTGTAAGTTCCGTTTTCAACTACTCTACCAGCGATTTGAATAGATCCAACAAGAGAAGAAGTAGGAGCTACAAGCAAGTAGACATCTTTTACATCAACATCACATTCATCAGCAATGTATTGTGCAACATCTTCACCAGGCAATACATCAGCTTCTAAAGTTAAAATTGCCAAATCAGCACCTTTGTCGTCATAGCCTATTTCTTCATAAGTTTCTGCCGGTTTTAGGGAAATTGCTCTTGCAGGTCCTGAACCTAATGCGAAGAAATCTCCAACAGATACAGACCAGCCTGCTTTTTGAGAACCTAATGTTGAAATGGAAGGTGAATCTGTTTTGATTTTTACTGAAGGAAGTGCGAATTTTTCAGATAAATCTCCAGGAATGGAAATTCCAACATCTGCAAGTCCACCAAGACAGACTTTGGTATAAAGTTCTCCTGCCTTAAAACTTCCATCTACATTAACACCACAGTCGATAACGGTAGCCCCATTATCTAAAGTTGCAACAGCGATATTTAATTCATCTGCTTTTTCAATCATTACATCTACGGTTTTTTTAGCTTCTACGTTTACACTTACCATAGTTTTTACCTCTTGAACTACCTCAACTTTTAGAAGTTGAGGATTCTTACTTCACGGGCTGTACACT
>JAUNXD010000271.1 GCA_030539985.1 Methanobrevibacter sp. | reverse complement strand
ATATAACATTGTTTTACTTTATAAATGTTTTGGTTAAACTAAAAATCAAACATTTTCAGAAAAATAATCACAGATATCAGTACATGGACAAATCTCACACTGAGGCCCAATCGGTTTGCAGATATTCTGTCCAAACTGAACCATCAAATCATTAAGCTTAATCCATAACTCTTCAGGAGCGATTTTACACAATTCCACTTCAGTATCTTCAGGGTCTTTTGTATCAACAAGCCCCAAACGATTGGAAATCCTGTGAACATGAGTGTCAACAGGAATTGCCGGAAGCTCAAATGCGAAAACCATGACACAGTTTGCGGTTTTACGGCCCACACCCGGAAGCTTGATCATTTCCTCAATGGTATCCGGAACCTCACCGCCATACTGGTCTATTAAAATTTGTGAAACTTCCTGGATTCTTGCAGCCTTGACATTATAAAAACCGGCAGGCCTAATCAACTCCTTAACATCATCAATAGGAGCTTCAACAACAGCATAAATATCAGGATACTTTTCAAACAGATTGTTTGTAGCCTGGTCTGTATTTTCATCACGGGTCCTTTGGGACAAAATTGTTCGAACCAAAACCTTATAAGGGTCATGGTCTAGGAAAGTCCTTATCTCAAAAACGCTTTCCAACTCTTCAATCAGCTTAATAACACGTTCCTCTTTATTCATCTTTTAACTCCAATTCAAATCCAAGTTCCGCCATTGATTCAATGAAATTCGGAAAAGAAACATCAAAAACTTCACCGTTTGTAATTTCAATGTCGTGCTTAAGGCCAAACAGGCTGAATGCCATGGCCAATCTGTGATCTCCGTGGGAATCAACAATGCCTGAAGTCACACCTCCAGTAATGCTCATACCATCTTCTCTTTCGGTTAATTTGCAGCCTAATTTCTCCAATTCCCTGCAGGTAGTATCAATCCGGTCTGTTTCTTTAACTCTTGCATGGGCAACACCAGAAATATTGGTTGTACCTTCCGCCATTGCAGCCAATACAGCAACAGTAATCAGCAAATCCGGAGCATTGGATAGGTTAACATCAATAGCTTTGAGATTGCCTTCAGATACGATTTCAACATAATCATCACCACGGACAACAGTTGCACCCATTTTCTGCAGGATATCCAAAATATACTTATCACCCTGCTTGGAATCTCTAAACAGGTTTTTAATTTTGGCTTTTCCACCATTAATAGCAATTAATGCCAAAAGATAAGAAGCAGAAGAATAGTCTCCTTCAACAGTATAGTCACAGGCAACGTAATCCTGTTTTCTTACAACATACTCATCGATTCTGCAGCTTTGATGATTCTTGTCACAACTTTCATGCTTTAGATAATAACCCTTTAAAGTCTTAATGCCGAATTTTCTCATGATATCCAATGTCATATTGACATAAGGTTTTGACTTGAATTCGGGTAGAACATATAATTTGGTTCCATGTTCAGACAACGGTGAAGATATCAGAATTGATGAAATGAACTGTGAGCTGACATTTCCCATAATATTAGTTTCACCACCGGCATAACCAGGTTTGATTAAAATTGGTGCCTTATCATTATCATTTAAGGATTTTGTCTCAACACCCAAAGGCCCTAAGGCATCCATTAATAAACCCATCGGACGAGTCTTTAAAGAGTCATCACCAGTCAAAACAACTTCATTGTCGCTTAAGGCGGAAACTGATGTCATCAGTCTTAAGGTAGTTCCTGAATTGGCTAAATCAATTGGAGTTTCACATGAATTATGCAATTTACCTTCAGTTCCAATAACTTCCAAATAGTCATTAGTTCTGTTTATTTTAGCACCCAATGCCTCACATACTCTAATTGAAGCTAAAGTATCCTCCGAATATAACATATCATACAGTTTTGAGGTTCCTTTAGCCAAACTGGCCAGAATTACTGCTCTGTGAGAATAGCTTTTGGAGGGAGGTGCCTTTACAACTCCTCCGATTTTAGAAATATTTTTTACCTTAAGAATCATTTTACCAACCGAAAAGATATTTAACTTACAATATCTTCTTAAATTTTCCTATAATTAATTTTGATTTAATTGGTTAATTAAATTTTTGGGAAATGCTTTGTCAATTTTTTAGTTGGGTTTTTCGTTTTTCATCTAACCATTTTTTCTGTTGCATATCTGATTAAATACTCAATCTTCTGTCCTATATCGTTTTTGCTGCTTTTGGTAGTGTTGCGTGGAAGTACATTTCAGAACTATTGTTAGTTCTTGTTA
>JAUNXD010000270.1 GCA_030539985.1 Methanobrevibacter sp. | reverse complement strand
TTTTAATTCTTATATTCCTTATATCATTTTTGCAATTATTGCAATACCCTTAGGTTACTATACCATATATGTCTTTTTTTTAAAAGATTACACATCATTAGAAAATAAAACAAAAATCCCAAACCAAAATGAGGAAGCAAAACCAAAAACTGATGATGAGAAAGAGTTAGAAGTTACACCAATGATAAATAACCAAACACTTAACAGATATGAAAAACAAGTGGATGATTTAAAACAATTATATGAAGTTAAGGAAAAATTAGCTATGGATATGATAGGGAAACGATTTTCTCCAACAGAACTCACTTATGACAAATTCACATCAACCTTAAAATCTTGTAGTGATTTATTCTATAATCAAGCTGAATCAACATTAGAGATTATTGACTTTGCAACAGACAATACGCCAAAAGTAGAATATGAAGTAAAAAATAGGATAGATATTTTAAAATTAATTATAGAAAAAGTAGATGAACTAACTAATGAATTAGTGCTAAATATGAGTTCTTTAGATAGTGATTCTGATGAAATAAGATACCTTGTGGAAGATATGGAAAAACTAATCAAATCAGTTAAAGATTATAAATAATCGATGAAATAATACACAATTAAAATTTAATTAATTTAGTATTTACAAAAATTATAAACAATCCAAAATAATCCCTACAGGACTATCCTCTAAATCCACATCTAAAGGACCCTTATAATTGATCACAATCAGCTCTTCACCATTGTCACAGAAATACAATATTCCCCTTTGATACTCCTGATTGTACCAATTCTCCTCTATATCAAAATCCCCTTTGGTGTAATTGGTCCGATATGTGAAGTCATACATTGACTTTTCAAGGGAATACTTCAACACTTCCCTATCCGTATCATGATCCATAGCTGAAATGGAAATTGTATGATACCTGTCACTCTCAAGTAGAACAAAGCTGTCGGATTGGTTTGCAATATGATATCCCTCTGGAATGCTAAGATTACCATCCATATCAGTGGAATTGGTTTGAGAGCTTGAAACGGCTAAAATGCCACAAAATAAAATAAGAGTCACTCCAATAATAAAAAGCTTCCTTTTCATGATCATCCCCCAAAACTAATCATAATGGACTTCTAATAAAAAAAAAGAAAAAAAATTAAATATGGAATAGGAAACCTATTCCAAGGAATTGATGATTGTGGTTACAGGATTGTCTTGGGAATCCGGTGCGTCCTCATCTGCAGGGATTACAAGGGTAATCAATATAGGGCTGTCGTTTCCATCATCACAAATGTATAGGAATCCTTGATATTGCTCATAATTGTAATTGTATTGGTTTATGTCAAAATTGCCAACTTTATAGCTGTCTTCATCACCAAACTCATATCCTTGCTTTTCAAGGTTTGCCTTAAATTCATCGGCCTCTTTGATCTCATCCGGAAGGGACATGACTATGGCATGGTCTGTGTCCTGTTGCATGGAGAGCATATTGTCGGTCTTGTTTACAATCTCATAGCCATCAGGCAAGTCAAAAGTGTAATCGCCTAATGATCCGTAATCATCATCAGCCGCAATGGCTGTAATGCTACCAATCATTATTAAAAGCAAAAAGCTTAAAAACAAATATTTGTATTTCATAGTTTATCACCTATAGTATATATTTAATAATTTTTATTTAAATTTTTTTAAATCTTTTCATTCATACAAAGGAAAAAAAAGAGTTTTGTTCAAGCTTTTTATAAAAGTTGGTTTAAAATTTTTAAATGATTAACCATTTAAAAAAAGATACCGTTTTATTGATTGATGGAATCGAATATTATCTAAATCCAAAATGGCAGGATAGATTAACTAAACTACTTGTTCCATTAGTAAAGGAACTTGATATTTCCATATGCATATTTTCAAATAACGATTATTTCAAGAATCAATTGAAAAATATTCCATAGAATGTGACTTGACAGAAAAACAGTGACTTCCATCAATCTAAAAAGGATTTGAAAACTAATAACTACTGTTTAGAAAAAATAAATTAAAAAAGGAGTTATATGATTAAAATAATTAAAACGGTTGAGAATGTCTTTTTTGTACAAGGAGATAGAACTTTAAATATTTTAATCATATTTGAAAACTACATATGTGTGTGTTATGATTTGTGTTTTTTTCAAGAGCGATAAATAAATGTCTGTTTGTTAAAAATTGCAAACGTTAAAGTTAATCTCTTACGAGATGTCCGTTTTTTAAAAAAAATAAATTTTATAAATGATTAAAATT
>JAUNXD010000269.1 GCA_030539985.1 Methanobrevibacter sp. | reverse complement strand
GGATAAGGAATTTGTTCGTTTAGGTTTTGACAAGGATAAGAAATTCTCAACACACTTGACTATCGGACGTATGAAATCAGCGAAAAACAAGGAGAAGGTCAAATCAATCATTGAAGAATTTGGTGAAGTTGAGTTTGGTGAGATGGAAGTTTCCAAAATTTCACTTAAAAAATCAACATTAACCCCTCAAGGGCCAATATATGAAGATTTAACAATATTTGAATTGTGATTATATGGATTATGAAGCTATTTTAAAGGATATTAAACCAACTGAGTCTGAAAAAAATCATATTGGTACTGTATCTCATAGAATAATGAAATTTTTACAGGATACATGTGACAGTGAAGGTATTGATGCAACCGTAACATTAGTGGGTTCCGTTGCAAAAAACACTGCACTTAAGGGAAAATCAGACATTGATATCTTTATAGCTTTCCCATTGGAAACTGATAAAAAGGATTTAAAAAAGAATGGTCTTGAATTGGCCCATAAATGTTGTAATGAGTTTGACACTATAGCTCAACACCATTTTGCATCACATCCCTACGTAACAACCGAAATCGGCGGATGTGAAGTTGATATTGTTCCCTGCTATTCGATTGAGGATGGAAGCCAGTTAAAATCCGCAGTTGACAGAACAATCTTGCATACCCGTTACATTAAGGCTAATCTAAGTGAGGGTCAGCAGGATGAAGTATTGCTGTTGAAAAGATTCATGGCAATGACAGGGACTTATGGTTCTGAGTTTAAAGTTGGAGGATTTGCAGGATATTTATGTGAACTGCTGATACTTCATTACGGCACTTTTGAAGAAACTCTAAAAGCTGCAATCAATTGGAAATTTGGCCATAAAATAGATATTGAAGGATATGGCACAGCAGATAAATTTAAAGATCCTTTGATTGTAATTGATCCCACTGATGAAAAACGAAATGTTGGTGCAGCTTTAAGATTGGACAGGATGGCTGAATTTATCCAATCTGCTCGCAATTATATATTTTCAGATAACAAAAAGGATTATTTCTATCCTTTGGATAAAAATTTAAATAAAGATGTTATTTTAAACGAATTTAAAACAAGGAATAGTGATTTAATTGCATTTAAATTTGATATACCTGACATTCCTCTAGATACTCTTCATCCTCAGCTTAGAAAAACATGCCAGGCATTGGAGCGAAAGTTAAATAGTGAAGAATTCAATGTATTTAAAGCGGATTATTGGAGTGATGAGATACATACTTGCATTATTCTTTTGGAGATGACATCTTCAAGCTTAAATAATGTTAAAGTAAATGTAGGGCCAAAAGTGTTCATAACACAAGCATGTGAGAATTTTGCGGGTAAATATGGTCGGGAAAATTGCTATGTCCAAGGTGATTTTTTGGTTCACACACAAAAAAGGGAATTCATTAATGCAATTGACTTGATTAGGCATATTTTCACAACTGAACATATCGGATTAATTAAAGTTGGCAAAAACCTTAAAAAGAATATAATTGACACTTATGAATTTATTGAAATTGAAGAGATAGATTTGGAATTTTTAGATGATTTTCTTAATCCCGGCCAATATATTGTAAGGTGATTTTGTGGCTCAAGATAAAACCGAAGAAATTGATTTAATCGTAAACCATCCGAAAAAAGCTATAAATAAGTTAGCATTACCTATCATTATCTCTAACTTATTCATGATGCTGAACAATATCATTGATGGTGTTTGGGTTGCAGGTTTGGGTCCTGACGCCCTTGCTGCAGTAGGTTTTGTAACACCATTGTTTTTGGCAATGGTTGGATTTGCAAATGGTTTGGGCGCAGGTTCAAACAGTCTGATTGCAAGATACATTGGAGCCGAAGATTATCATATGGCGGGAAACAGTGCAATTCACTCAATAATATTAAGCGTTGTAGTAACCGTTTTTGCAACTATTGTGATGCTGATAATGTTAAAGCCACTCCTTTTAATTATGGGTGCAGGGGAGGTTATTGATGAGACAATGATTTATGGTAGTATTGTCATTGGAGGAATCTTTTCAATATTCCTTCCTGCAATGATGGCTGCTATTTTCCGCTCACAGGGTGAAATTAAACGTGCATCCTATCCTTTGCTTGTCACTGCAGTCATTAATATGGTTTTAGATCCGATTTTCATTTATTATTTCAATTTGGGAGTTGGTGGTGCCGCTGTTGCCACTGTTTTATCAGGTACTCTTCCAATGTTTTTAATGATATATTGGATGTTTTATAAAAGGGATAGCTTTTTA
>JAUNXD010000268.1 GCA_030539985.1 Methanobrevibacter sp. | reverse complement strand
TCAGTGTTGAGAATTCTTTATATCATCAAATCAAAGGTTCTTACTCTGAAGATGTTTTTAATGCAATAAAATTATATAATAAATTTTTATATAATAATTTATATAAGCATAAAGCCATAGTTTATACATGGATTTCTTTAATTTATAATTTAAATGATTTAAATCTTATCGAAGGAGAATATTATTCTAATAATTGGGGAGATATTACTGCTAATGATTTGAACAGGCTTTTAGAATATTATAATACTGATGTTCATAGTGTCTTATTGAATATATTAATGAGTTCCTATAATCTTTCCAGTGTGGATATGTATTTTATTGACCACTATCATCAGGGGTTCATGGATAATATTACTGTTGATGTTAGTTATCTTGGCAGTTCCGGCAGCAGTTTCAATATTCATTCCCAAGATGATGTAGAGTCTTTTTATTGGTTGGGGGATTATACTCGTCGCAGTGCTGTTTTAAGTTATGATAACGGCATATATCCTTATACCGTAGGTGATGATTCTCCAATTTATCATGACATATTGGAGACCATTCATTGTTCCAATGGCACTGTCAAATGGAATTATCATAATAGTTATGGTTATTATACTGAAGGCAATTATGATGGTTTTTTAACTTTTACTTTTGCAAGTGACAAGGTGAGTGATGATGTTTTGAGTTTTTGGCTGAATCAGAAGAATCGCACATGTGAAAATGGGTCACTGTATTATGATAATGGCTTTATGAAGGCAGCTTATGGCAGTTTTATTGAGGGCTTGGATGTGATTTATTGCAGTGATTTATGTGCGGATATTGCAGCTGAGCGTTTTAATGTGTCCTGGGAGAGGACTGGTCCCATGGTGATGAGTGTTCGTGATGACATGCTTGGCACTGTTTTAAGCGGAGAGTGTGGTTTCTACTTCGGCCGTACCGCTTATGGAGATCCTGATGATGTGAAAAGCTTTTATTTTGCATGCAGCAGCAGTTTTTCTCCTATTGAGCATTATGTGGCTCAGGCTTTGTTCCCGAATGAGGGCAATAATGGCAGTGCCACAGTTGGCTTGGGTTTCATACTTGATTGCGGTGGTGATATTGAGATTATTTCTGATGGTGATTTGACTCTTATTCGTGAAGTAGGTTCCAATGAGAAGATTTTGCTTTTTGACAGCAGCACGGGTTTATTGCGTGATCAGGTTTTGATTAGTTTCAATGGGGCTTATTGTTATTCCAATCAGCAGACTGACTGGGCTTGTGACTTTGGACAGAAATGTGTTGCTTATTCAGATTATCTGAAGGATTGGGTGAGGAATGTTACAAGTTGGGCTGAAGATGGTGTTCATTTTGCTTTGGATAATGTTCCTTTTTTAGATGATATTGATAATAATCTTTTAGGAATAGCTGGAAGTATTTCCATGTCTGTTGGTTTTGCTTGTCTGCCTGCTTTTCCTATCGGCACCATGGTGGGTGTTGGTTTGATTGCCGGTGGTTTTGTTGCTACTTATTATGCTGATGATCTTAACCGTGGCTGGTCCTATCAAAAAGGCCTAAATCTTGCTGCAGATGTTGGTTTATCCGCGACTCCTTTAGGTGTTGAAACTAAAATTGGCAGAGTTGTTGTTTCTAAAGGTTTGACTGCTGTTTCTGAAAGGACTATTACTACTGGTTCAAATAAAATTTTCCGTTCTTTATTGGAGAAGGGAGGTAGTGAGATTTTGTATAGTGCTAATGGTGGTGCTGTCCGGACTTATGTTAAGTATGGCACATTGGAGTCCAGTTTTAGAACTGCTTATGGTGATACATTTTTAGAAGGATATGTTAATTTCATGTTTTGGAATACTGCTGCTTATGGTTTGGATTGTATTGTTGATGGTATTTCTCCATATATATTTAATAAAAATTAATCTTTATTCATTGTTTTTGGGGGATTTAATATGGTGTTGGATTTTCTCATTATTTCAACTGTTATAGATAAAAAGTATTTGAAGAATATTAAAAAGGAACAAGATAAGAAATTAGTGAAAAGATTTTTTATTTTTTATTTATTATTTTTCATTGTTTCTTGTTTGTTGGTAATATTTACTAAGTATAAACCCTTCATTTTCTTAATGTTCTTTCCGTATATGAGGGTTTTTAGTCCTCATTTTGATACTTTTGAAAAGGAAAGTGTTATTTTGATAAAAAATAGGAATGTTCAATTATCCCTTTTATTTTCAATAATATTTTTTTCTTTCGTAGTATTGTTTTATTAATATAATGTGTTAAACTAAAATTGGTAGAGTTGTTGTTTCTAAAGGTTTGACTGCTGTTTCTGAAAGGACTATTACTACTG
>JAUNXD010000267.1:1853-2319 GCA_030539985.1 Methanobrevibacter sp. | reverse complement strand
GATGCGCTATTGTGATTGGCTGTGCATGCTGCAAGTGAGTGAAACCTATGAAAACATCCTCCAAATGCTCGCCAGCCATTTCATTTAACCCTTCAATGAATTCCAAAATGCCAATCTGGATTTCTTCAATCATTTCACGCAAAACCAGCCTTACATCACATGCAACTTGATCATTACGGGACTTTGCAGTGTGCATAAAACCAGCTTCAGGCCCGATTTTAGAAGTTACATAATTTTCAATAGCCATATGAACATCTTCAACAGAAGCATCGAACTTCAATGCTTCAAAACCTTCTTCTTTAAGACTATCAAGAGCACATAAAATCTTGTCGGCAATTTCAGCATCAACAATGCCCTCATGCTTCAGCATGGAAGTGTGTGCAAAATTGGTTTTGATATCCGCTTCAAAAAGAAACTTGTCAGCGTCAAAAGATGAAGTGTACTCTGCCGCTTCATCAGTCATTCC
>JAUNXD010000267.1:0-1811 GCA_030539985.1 Methanobrevibacter sp. | reverse complement strand
AATAATTAAAAACGTAAAAATAATAAAAAAAAGTAAAATAAAAGATTTAAAAATCTTATTTTTTCATTTCAGTGTATCCGCATTTACCACAAGCAACCCTGTCACCATGGTCAGCCATGAATACACCTTCGCCACAACGAGGACAAATTTGGTTTTTCCTTACAATTTTGTCTCCATCTACTTCGTATAAATCAGATTTTCTAACCATTCAAATCACCTTATTCTTCTGCTTCAGCTTCTTCTTCAGGAGCTTCTTCAGGTTCTTCATTTTTAGCAATTACATGTTTAGTTTCAATGTATTTTAAGTCATCTACGGTAGCGTAAACTTTAGCATAACCTAATGCTTTTGGTTCACCGTAGTGAGGTTGAACATTGTCAACTACAATTAAATCTTTTTTAGTGTTTAATAAAGCAACTAATTTAGATTTAATGTCTAATACTTTAGGAGTTGCTTCTCCATCATAATCAACATAAAATTTGATTTCCTTTCTGTTAAATAATTTATTTTCTTTTTCTTCAATAAATTCGATTTCCATGATAAAACCTCATTTAATTTATTTCAATAAATCCGTCAATAAGCTTTTGAGCTTTATTTTTTAAATCACGAGCTTTTAAAACTACTAATCCTTCGTTAGGTTGACCATATAAGATTGTGGTTTCAGGATTTGCCATTAAGATGCAAGGAAGAACAGCAAGATCTTCTTCCCCTGCCACTTCAATTACATAACATTCGCCAGTGTTAGATAATTCAAGAGCTTGGCCTATGGTTTCCCATAGATCATCTGTGAGAAATCCCGCAGGATTATCAGTTTTCAAAATGTGATCTGCTCGAATAACATCATGAGTATGATTTTTTCTTTGAATTAAATTATCAATTATACCAATATTAGGATATAATTCATATTTTGTAAGATTTGCAAAAGTTGCATCACCGACAGAAATTAAAAACTCGGAAGACCTGATTTCATCAATAGCATCTTCAAAGTCAGGATATAATTTGCCTAAAGGTTCCTTTAAATCTTTAATTAAATCCTTGTTTTCTGTATCTAACTGTAACACAATTACACCTTATCTTACTCTTAAACAATATTCGCCTGGAATTTCAATATTCAATTCCTTGGCCACTCTAGACTCTTCCGGGTCAGTTATAATTAAAAGACCACTCCAATTGTCTGAAGTTGGATTTCCGCAGTTAGGACAGTGATCTTTACTTGAAATCATTTTACAAACTGTACATGCCTTCATGCTTTACCCTTCTTACTTTTTTGTTTAGCTTCTTCAATCCATTCGAATCTGCCTAAATTGGTTTGTCTCATAGTAAGAGGTATCTTGGAGTTCCTACTATTTTCAATATTGTTGGTAGATTCGTCTTTAATTGAAACGCTGACAGCTCTGGCTCTAACTAAATCTCCTACATCTAAAGTTTTATTAGATTCCTTAGCAAGCAATGCTCCTCTTTTAGCATCATAATTGATATAATCATCAGTCACTTGAGAAACATGTATTAAACCGTCCATAGGTCCGATTCTTACAAAAGCACCATAATCAACAATATCAATTACTTCACCATCAAAGATTTCATGTTGTTCTGGTTTAAAGAAAATTGCTTCGAACACTACATTATGGTATGATGCACCATCTCCCATAATGAGTCTTCCTTCACCAATTTCGTTTATTGCATTAACGCAAATAAGTAAACCAAGTTTTTTGTCTAAACGACCTTCATAAGTTTCGTTTAAAGTCTGAATGGCAACTTCTTCGAGAGGATTTTCAAATCTGTAAGGTGGAATTCTTACAATATCCTTAATAGT
>JAUNXD010000266.1 GCA_030539985.1 Methanobrevibacter sp. | reverse complement strand
GGTTTTTAATATACTAGAATCACTTAATTCTGCTTTAAACATAAATAATCCTCTTATAAATAATGTACTTATATCTGTTTTTTCTAATTAATAAGTTTATGTTTTTTTTAAAATTATTCATTAGATGCCTTTTTCATGCTTGAAACGTATTGCTTTAACTCATCTGATGCATTTTCACCATATTTTTCAATTATTTTTACTATTGCACTACCTACAATAACTCCATCTGCAATCTTACCTATTTTTGATGCCTGTTCTGGAGTATTGATACCAAAACCAACAGCCAACGGCAGGTCAGTGACTTCACGAATATCTGATATAATCGCATTTAAATCAGTTTTGATTTCCGAACGCATTCCGGTAACTCCCAATGATGAAACAACATAAATGAAACCGGTTGCATCGCTTGCAATCTTTTGAATTCTTTGCTTTGATGTCGGCGCAATCAAGGAAATGACATCAACATTGTTTTTGCGTGCAATATCTGCAATCTCACCTTTTTCTTCAAATGGCAAATCAGGAGAGATTATTCCATCAACTCCAAGTTCTTTGCACTTTTTAAAGAATTTTTCATAACCATAAAAGAAAACAGGATTGATATAGGTTAAAAATACCAGAGGAATGTCGATTTTTTCACGTACCCTTCTTACAATATCGAATACATCATCGGTAGTGGTATTATGTTTTAAAGCCCTTACATTAGCATCCTGAATGACAACACCTTCTGCCATAGGATCTGAAAAAGGAATCCCGATTTCTACCAAATCACAGCCAGCATCAACCATATCCAATATATATTCAACCGTTTTGTCAATTGTCGGATCTCCTGCAGTTAAAAATCCTATAAATGCGGTGCCGTTTTCAAAGGCATTTGCTATTTTACTCATTTAAATCAACTCCCCTATACTCTGCAATTGACCTGACATCCTTATCTCCCCTTCCTGACAAGCAAATCATGATACTTTCATCATTACTCATTTTTGGAGCCAGTTTCATTGCATATGCAACTGCATGTGCGCTTTCAATAGCCGGGATTATTCCCTCCATTCTTGACAGGTATTCAAATGCTTCAACAGCCTCCTCATCAGTTACAGGAACATATTCAGCCCTTCCGGTGTCCCTTAAATATGCATGTTCAGGCCCTACACCAGGATAGTCAAGACCTGCTGAAACTGAATATACCGGAGCGATTTGGCCATAGTCTCCCTGATTGAAAATTGATTTCATTCCATGGAATATTCCAATTTTACCGTTTGTGAGTGCCGCTGCATTGTATGGAGTGTCAACTCCCTTTCCTCCAGCTTCACAGCCTATTAATTTGACATCTTCATCTTCAATGAAGTTATAGAATGCACCCATTGCATTACTTCCTCCACCTACACAGGCAATTACTGCATCCGGAAGCTTTCCTTCCTTTTGTAAAAACTGTTCACGAGCTTCAGCACTGATTACCGCCTGAAAATCACGAACAATCATTGGAAACGGATGAGGACCCATTGTTGAACCGATTACATAATTGGTATCATGAACACGGGCAATCCAATCACGAAATGCATCATTAACTGCATCTTTCAGGGTTTTTGTTCCTGATTTAACCGAATGGACCTTTGCACCCAACAATTCCATTCTATAAACATTTAATGCCTGTCTTTTTGTATCGACTTCCCCCATGAACACTTCGCATTCCATATCCAAAAGTGCAGCTGCAGTTGCGGTTGCCACTCCATGCTGTCCGGCACCGGTTTCGGCTATCACCCTTGTCTTTCCCATTTTTTTAGCAAGTAAAACCTGACCCAGTACATTGTTTATTTTATGGGCTCCAGTGTGGTTTAAGTCTTCACGCTTCAGATATATCTTTGCTCCGCCAAGATTCTCTGTCATCCTTTTAGCATAATATAAAAGTGAAGGACGTCCTGCATATTCCTTTAGTAATGTATTGAGCTCGGATACAAATTCATCATCGTTCATGTAATGATTGTACTGTTCTTCCAAATAAAGAAGCTCATTCATTAATGTTTCGGATATATATTGGCCTCCATACTCACCATATCTTCCATTATTCACATTATAACCTCCATAATCTCCTTGATTTTATTTTTTTCACATTTTTACTTAGTCCTAATGATTCAATAACATGTTTGCTCATAGTATAACACTTGTTAATGTTAATATTTTTTTTTGAGATTGTGGTTATAGTTGTTCAATTTCTTGGATGGTCAATCCGGTGTATTTGGATATTTCTTCAGAGGTCATTGTTTCTTTGAGGTTTTTAGCCACTTCTGTTTTTCCTTTTTCTATTCCTTGTTTAATTCCTTCATTTCGGG
>JAUNXD010000265.1 GCA_030539985.1 Methanobrevibacter sp. | reverse complement strand
TTCAGATAAACTGCACCTAACTTCTTATCATCATGAATATTAATTTCAATTTTTTTATATCCTCCTTCAGGAATAAAAAAGTTCAAATTACGAAAAAACATTTTAACCACATTTTTATAAAAAAATAGGAATAAGTAGATTAATACTTATCCATTAAGTTCAATAGTTTTTGCATATTCTTTAACTAATGTTTCATTAGTTCCACCAATGAAAACAGTCATAGGCTTATCATCATTAGATTTTCCTGCAAAGGTTGTGATATTGTAATCACCCATAATACTGTCCATACTTGATGATTTATTCAGTAATGTCAAATCTCCGTCTTCAGCCATATCCGCATTTGCTTTTCCATAACTGTAATCTACATCACCATTAGTAATATACATTAATGCAGACTTCATTCCCTCATTATATACCAACACAAAAATACTTTCATCACCGTTTTTATAGGCAACAACAGAGTGAAGCAATGAAGAATAATCCTGTGTATCACCAACTGTGGTAAAATTATCATTTGCTGCCACATTCATTTTAAATAAACCGTCAAAATCTTTATTTTGGGTCAACTCAGCTGCACTTACACTAGCTAATGAAAGAGCCACTACAAATACAGCCAATAAAACTAAAATTTTCTTGTTCATAAAAAACCTCCATATTTTGTAATAATACATTTGGTACACACATAATATAAACATTGCTATTAGCATGCTAATATCATATACATATCTATTAAATAGCAAAAATATAAATTGAAAATCATGAGTAAAAAAGATGATATGAGCATTGTATCTCTGCTGGCTCGCTCCAAAAAAAGAATCAAAGTGTTAAAATCACTGGAAAATGAAGATAAAATACCATCAAAAATCAGCAAAGACATTAATGACAACAGCAACCATGTCTCCAAATATCTTAAAACTTTAAAAGAAGCCGAGCTTGTGGAATGTCTCAATGAGGAAGACAAAAGATACAGATTTTACAGCATCACCGATAAAGGCAAATATTATCTTGATAAAGTAGAAAAAGATTATAACGACTGATTTTAAAAAAATAAAAAAAAAGTTAGACTCAAAAATTGAGCCTAAAGTCCGAAGAACAGATATATTAAAAATACTATAACCATCAACCAGATAGCCCAACCTAACTCTTTTGCCTTTCCACTGGCTATGCTTGCGACTGCGTAAATTACGAATCCCCAAGCGATACCTAATGAAATGGAGTAGGTTAAAATCATCATTACGATGGTCATGAATACTGAAGATGCTACAACAATATTGTCCCATTCAACATCTTTCAATTGTCCAATCATCAATATACCAACAATAACCAATGCTGCACAGGTGACCGGAGATGTGAATAATCCGAGCACTAATGGAGCAAAGATAATTGATAAGAAGAACAATATACCTGTGACTATAGCGGCTAATCCTGTTTTACCACCAAGACCGACACCTGTTGCACTTTCCACGTATGCGGTAACTGTACTTGTACCGAATACTGCACCTACAATACCCCCGACTGCATCAGCAAGGAACGCATTTTCAATTCCAACAGCCTGACCTTCTTCATCGATGAATCCACATTGTCTTCCGATAGCCATCAGTGTTCCTGTTGTATCGAAGAATGTCACGAATACGAGTGAAAAGAGCATCATTATCAGGTTTGGAATGTTATTAAAGAGTGTTCCAAATCCATTGAAACATGCACCAAACAGGGACAGGTCAAAATCAAAAGATATGGCTTGTGCCGGAATGGCAGGCATCAATATGTCACCGGTACCGAATCCTACTAATGTAAATATTACACCAATGATTGCAGTAATCACTAAACCGACGAATACGGATGCTGGCACTTTTTTAACATATAATATCAAGGTTATGATAATACCGATTAATGCAAGAAGTGACGGAGCGGCTGTAAGTGATCCCATTGTTACGAAAGTTGAAGGATCAGCTGTAATGATTCCTGCACCTTTAAGACCTAAAAATGCAAGGAAAAATCCTATTGCCGCACCGATACCGAGTTTCAAGTCAAGAGGGATTGCATTTAGGATAGCTTCCCTCAATCCAGAAATTGTAATTATTAAAAAGATTATACTTGAAAGAAGTACAGCGGCAAGCGCAGTTTCAGCATTGTTTCCCATTCCCAAGATAATTGTATATGTAAACAGCGCATTCAGTCCCATACCTGGAGCCAATCCGACTGGATATTTAGCAACTAGCCCCATAATTATACTAGCAACACCGGATGCAACAGCAGTTGCAAAAAATACTCCGGTAACAGGCAATCCACCATCACCCAATATTAATGGGTTTACACCTAAAATGTAAGCCATAGC
>JAUNXD010000264.1 GCA_030539985.1 Methanobrevibacter sp. | reverse complement strand
ACTATTTTTTAGCTATTTTTCAATTAAAACTATTTTTTTTAGAAATGGGCATTTTATTTTTGTTCGTGTTTTGATGCAATTAAAAAAAATTTTCACTATTTTAAATCTGAATTTTTCATTTTTGTATTTTGGATAATAATAAAAATGTAATAATGTAATATGTGATGTATTATGTGGTATGTTTTTTGAACGAATTATTTAATTAATCATTTACTTTTATGAAGTTGATACATCATAAAATGGAAAATAATATATTTCTCAAATAAATTTTATATTTTATAATGTGTGATAGAAAACTTTTTTAATAATTATATAAATATATATTTATAATCAAAATTTTTCAAGTATTTTGGTTGTAATGTAAAAATTTTTTAAAAAATTATTATATTTGATATTGTTTAATGAGGTTTTTTATTATGAATCTTAATAAATTCACAGTCATTTTAGCTATTTTATTGGTTTCAATATTAGCTATAGGGGCTGTAAGTGCGGAGACTGTAGATGATTCTGACATTGTCGCTGTCGCAGATGGTGACATTCAGGAATCTGTCGATATTACAGACACTGTAGATGATTTAAGTACTGCAAATAATGCAGATGAGACTGTTGGCGATGACAATAGCGGGCCAGATGATACAGTAAGTTATGATCTTGATGATGACACTTACTCTACATACTTTAATGAAGATGGTACTGCTACTGATGCGTTAAGTGCTGATGGAAATTACTATTTAAACGTTGGTACTTTAACCAATAAGGACATAAAAATTGTTTCCGGCAAAAATATTTACATAGAAGGCAAAGAAGGATCAGGCATAATTACCAATGGTACCATTACCATTGGTGAGGGTGTTGCTAACCAACTTGACACTCTTCAAATTTCAGGCATAACCTTCATTAACAGCAATAAAAATCCTATTGTTGTTAATCAGTATGCAAAAAATATTGGAATAGCAAGAAACAACTTTGATTTGACTTATGATGATACTTACACTGATAATGCCATTGCTATCATTACTAAAGGTTTAGTTGATGAGGTTGACATTGTGGGCAATGACATTAAAATGACTTCAGCTGCTTCTTATACTTATGGTCTTGACTTAACCTATTATCTTGACTGGTATACTGCTGGTGATGGAAATGCGAAAAATTTCTTTATAGCGGATAATACTATTGATATAGAATCTACTGCTGTGACAGGTATGGCTGAAGCAATGTACTTAGACAGCATAGTGGATTCAGAGATTACAGGCAACAACATTACTGTTAAAACCACTAATGCTGGTGTTGCTGCTTATGGTATGCAGGTTCCTGATTCCTGGGGATTCTTTAATGATCCATGGGCATCTTCTCCTTACAATGTAGCTATTAAGGACAATACAATTGTATTAGATGCTGCTGACTTGGCTTATGGTATCAGTGCTATCAGTTTATGGTCTTACACTGAAGATTACGATGAAATTGTTAAGGATATGGTTATTTCTGGCAATGATGTAACTATCACTACCCAAACTGAAGGTGTAGGTATTTCCGCTTCATCCAATGATGTAAGCATTACCGACAACAAAGTAACTTTAAATGCTGCTCATGGTCCTGTTCAAGCTTACACTGATGGTTACATAGGTAATATCAGTTACGCTATCTTTGTAAACAATTTCAACAAGGATATGGGTAATTTTGTTAATAATACTGTAACAGGTAACACTATTGTTTCTAATGTTCAATCTATTAAAGCAACTAAAGAAGATGATGATGTTCAACCATTAACCATTGAAAACAATAATATTGCATACAATGTCGATGATGACAGTTATGCTACTTTCTTCAATGAAGATGGAACTGCAAAAGATGTTTTAAATCCTCTTGGAGATTATGCTTTAATTATTGGAACCTTAAACAACAAGGATTTTGTTATTGCATCAGGTTCCAACATTAACATAACAGTTAGTGAAACTGAAGGCATTATCAATGGCGGTACTATTACCATCGGTGATGGTGCAGGTAGTGCTGGCTCTATAATCATTTCCGGTTTAACTTTCACTAACACCAACAAAAATGCTATTGTTATAAATCAATATTCCACTAAAGTCACTGTTGATGGAAACAAATTTAACTTAACTTATGATGACACTTATACTGATAATGCTATAGCTATTTTCACTAAAGGTTTTGTTGATGAAACCACTATTGCAAATAATGTAATTAATATGGAAAGTGCAGCTTCATACACCTATGGTATTGATTTAGCATATTATCTTGATTGGTACACTGCTGGTGATGCTAATGGTCAAAATTTCAACATATCAAACAATGATATAAATATTCATTCCTCAGCTGCTACCGGT
>JAUNXD010000047.1 GCA_030539985.1 Methanobrevibacter sp. | reverse complement strand
CAAAACCTCCCCATTTTCAAACCTGAATGAATCCATTGTAAAATACTGCTTTTTATCTTCAAAATATTTTTCTATATCCTCAAAATAATCTTCATCGTAAATAAAAATTCCACCCGATTATTCGTTATTAATTCATCTAAAAAACAAAATATTTAAATTAATCTAAACAATGTTATTTGTGATGAAATATAAAATTTTAGAAAAACCAAATTGCGAAGACGCATATGATTTAATCGATGAGGCTCTAAGAAAAAGAGCGACAATTCTTATTTTTGCATGTTGCAAAGTAAATTACGAAGGAAGAGCTTTGAGTGAACTGAACTGGGGTGAGCGCATAATAATGATCAAGCCCGACGGAGCATTTCTAATCCATCAGGAAAAAAAGGTGGAGCCAGTCAATTGGCAGCCTCCCAAATCAAGGACAAGAGCATACATCAAAAACGAAAACCTGTTTTTGGAAAGTCACAGAAGAACTCCTAAGGAACTTTTGACCGTTGAAATAAAACACATCCAGTTTATTAACTATGCCAATATTGAAGACTTTGAAGAACTTGAACAGGCAGGATATGAAAAGGACATGAGCGACATGATAATGGAAAAGCCTCATCTCATTGAGGAAGGTTTCAGTCCTACTACCCGTGAATACAGTGTTGAGCATGGTTTTATCGATATTTTAGGCAAAGACAGTGATAATAATTTGATGATTCTTGAACTTAAAGCCCGTAAAGCAGGAGTGACTGCAGTAAAACAGCTTAGAAGATACATTCAGGATATGGAAAATACCGATAACGATTATTTACGAGAATGCAATGCCGAGAAGAAAAAGATTAGGGGCCTGCTTGTTGCTCCATCAATCATGGATGACGCTTTGTAAATGAATGAAGAGGAAGGCATTGAATTTGTATCCGTTGAACCACCCCGTGAGTTAAAAAGAGATAAAAAAGTAACTCTGGATTTCTTTTAATCTAGAGCATCTTCTATTTTTTTCAATTCATTTTGGTAATATTTTTCAGTGAACTCATTGGCTGGAATTGAAGTGGTCACATGACAATCCTTTTCCAGCTTATAGATAAGATAATCCTCATTTTCCAATGGAATGGTTTCATCTTCACTTAAAACATCAAGTTCTTCCATTTCTTTTAAGATATTTTGATATTCTGTTTCTTCAAGTTCAATGACATCATCCAATTTCATTTCCTGAACCTTTGGATTCAGCTGCATTGCAATAGCTACAAATCCATTGACTTTCTTATCGGATATGGAAAATTCGGAATTTCTAATTTCATCCATGGAAAACTTAATATGCATAATTGTATTTTTGGTGACGGGAATTTCATTTGACAAACCGATTTGGTTGATTTCATAATGGTTTTCCCATTCCCCTATTTTATAAATTGCATAATTTATATCATCAAGATTAATAACTTTATCATCTGTCATGCTATCACATTAATTAAATATATTTTTATATTATAAATAATAAATGTTAATTTCAATGGAGGTAAAGCTGTGAAAAAATGTCCTGAATGTGGAAATCCTAGTTATGACGGTGCCCCTGTTTGTGGAAACTGCGGTTACAAATTTCCAAAAGCTAAAGTTGTAGCTCCAAAAAAAGAAGATATCTTCCAAAAAGAACCTAAAGTTGAAAAGAAATCCAATGATGAGGATACTGTCAGTATCATTAAAAATAACAAACTCATTATTGGAATAATACTGATTATAACTTTAATCGTTATTTGTGGAATTGTATTTACTGGATCAACTAACCATACTAGCAAAGATAATTCAACTCCAATCATTCAATCTGACAATGATTTACTTGAGTATAAAGACAATGATTTTTCATTCAAATATCCTGCTAGTTGGAAATCTGTAAACAGAACTGATGCAGAACATCCTGGCGCTGTATTTTTCCAAACTGAAGATAATGTAACTATTGAGTATTATAACATATCAAATGATGCCAAATCATTAAAAGATATTACTCAAGACAGAATTAGTTATGCTCAACAAAAAGGCGATTATGTCGAACTTGTGCAAACAATTACTTTAGATGGCAGAAATTCATCTAATATGCTCCTTGAGAATGCTAATGGAGACTATACAAGATACGTTTCAATGTTTAGTGATGGAGAATTATATGTATTTAAAATAACCGGAAGTTCTGAAAATTCAATTACTTCTGAATCCATTGAAAGTACTATAAGTTCAGCAGATATCGCATAAGTATGATTTAATCATACTTTTTTCTATTTTTTAGTGTTAATATGACCAAAATAAAATTTGCTCTCTGTCAGATGAATGTCATCGACGATAAAGAGACCAACCTTAAAAAAGCCAGCTCAATGATAGAAAATGGTGTAAACAATAATGCTGATTTTATAATATTGCCTGAAATGTTCAATTGCCCATATTCAAATGAGAAATTCATTGAATATTGTGAAGATGAACATGACAGCACCACTTTAGATTGGATTTCAAATCTAGCTAAAGAAAATAACGTTTATATTCTGGCCGGATCAATTCCTGAAAAGGAATCTGGTAAAATATACAATACAAGTTATTTGTTTGACAAATCCGGTTCAGTGATTGCGAAGCATCGGAAAATGCATCTTTTCGACATTGACGTTAAGGACAAAATTACATTTAAGGAATCTGATGTCCTGACTGCCGGCGATGAATTTAGCATTGCCGAAACTGAATTTGGAAAAATAGGCATTGGAATATGCTATGATGTCCGTTTTGTTGAACTTGCAAGGATTATGGCTGAAAGTGGTGCTCAAATCCTGATTTATCCTGGAGCATTCAATCAGACAACAGGCCCTGCTCACTGGGAGTTATTATTCCGTTCAAGAGCACTGGACAATCAGGTTTTCTGTGTCGGAGTTGCACCGGCACTAAATAAAGATGCAAACTACCATAGCTACGGCCATTCAATCGTTACAAATCCCTGGGGCGAAGTCGTTGCTCAGGGAAGTGAAAAAGAAGAGTTGATTCTCTGTGAAATTGATTTGAATGAAATAAAAAAAGTAAGAGAAGAGCTTCCCGTTTTAAAAAATAAAAGGAAAGATCTCTATGAAGTTATTCTTAAATAACTATTTTAATTTTGCAAGTCTCTTTTCAAAGTAATCGACTTTTTTAGTTCCGTCAAACACTTCAATAGCGGTTTCTATGACCCTTACTTCATTGTCATAGTCATTTGCTTTTCTGTATAACACGCACAATCTTTTATAAGGAGCATCTTTAGCCTGTTTGGCTTCAACATAACGTTCATATTCTTTAATTGCTTTTTGAACATTGGTTTTTTCCATTTCTTTAATAGTGCTCATCGGAATGACTTTAACAACTGCCTCACCTGAGGCTTTTGCCTTTTGTCTTTTTTCAGCTTTTTTAATTGCCTTATTACATGACTTTTTAAAGTCCTTATCACTTTCGGCTTTTCTTGCATCCTTGATTAATTTAATGGCATCATCGCTTGCAAGGTCTCCTAATGCCTGAATGGCTGCAAGTTTAACACCCCAATCTTCATCTTCAAGACATTTAGCAATTGAATCAAGTTCATCCTCAGCCTGAAGTTCACCCAATGCACGTACTGCAACCTTTCTAACTCCAAAATCCTCATCACCACATGCTTCAACAAAATATGGAATGACTTTTTTATCTTCAGTTTCCTTAAGGGCAAAAGCTAAAAATCTTTTATTTTTTCCTTCGGCATTTGTAAACTCTTCAATTAATTTATCGACAGCCACATCACCCATACTACCTAAAATCTCTGCAGCTTTAAATCTGACCTGTGCATTATCATCAGTAGTTGCCTTGATTAATGGTTCAATAGCTTCTTCATCAGTTACGCCAACTAATGACTCGATAGCTTCTTTTCTAACTTTAACATCATCATCTGATAAGTTGTTAATAGCTTCTTCAAAACTTAAATTTGACATGATATTAAGTTAGATTTTAAGAATATATAATCTTTAACAAAAAGTGTAAAAAAATAAAAAAAAAGAAATAAGAGAAAAATCTCTTATTTAAATAGCAGTCCATCCACCATCTACACAGATTAATTGTCCAGTACAGTAACTGGATGCATCTGAAGCAAGATAAATTGCTAATCCGTCTAATTCACCAGGTTCACCTAAACGGCCAGCAGGACAGTAAGCTACGATAAGGTCCATAAATCCGTCTAAGTCAATAGTGTCTTGTGTTAATTCGGTTGCAAATACAGCTGGTCCAATTGCATTTACGGTAATGTTGTATTTAGCCCATTCTACTGCTAAGTTTTTGGTTAAATTCATTACTCCACCTTTTGCTGAGGAGTATGCACTGATTCCTCCTCCAGGGAAGATTACTCTTGAGTGGATTGAACCTATGTTAATGATTTTACCATAGTTTTGGTCAATCATGTATTTTCCAACTTCTGCACACATGTAGTAAACACCACTTAAGTCTATTTTGATGTGGTGGTCCCATTCTTCTGTAGTTTGGTCCATAACAGGTTTATTGTTACCCATTCCTGCAGCGTTTACTAGGATATCGATTCTTCCATAATGGTCAATTACTTTTTTAACTGATTCTGCAATATTTTCAGTGTCAGCTACATCTGTAACAGCATACATTACTTCAGTTCCGAATTCTTTTTCGATTTCTGCTACGTTTTCTTGTAGTCTTTCTTCTCTTCTTGCGAATAATGCTAATTTTGCACCTTGGCTTGCATATGCTTTAGCAATTTGCCAACCTAAACCTGATGAAGCACCTGTAACAAGTGCCACTTTATCTTTTATATCAAAATAGTTTTTCATTTTTATACCACCTAGTCTTAAGACTATGTTTAAATATTTAAAAATTAAACTATATAATAATTTTTATTTATTAAATTCGTTAATAATCGAATTAAATTTAATGAAAATTTAATAATGCTAAATAATATTCATATATTCTTTAAAATGCCGTCACCTAAAAATCGTTGTTTAATTTGAAATAATCAACAATATTATAAATCACCACCCTCTAAATATTAAGAATAATAAGAAAACTTGAGGAATAGAAAATGATTGAAGAGCAAACCAAAACATACACCAAAAAGCAGATATTCAAAACACTGCATCCATGGGTTAGAAAATGGTTTGACTCACAATTTGAAGACTTTACGCCTGCCCAGAAAAAATCAATTATAGACATTCACAAAAACAACAATATCCTGATTTCATCACCGACAGGTTCCGGCAAAACATTGACAGCATTTCTATCCGTAATCAGCGAATTAACCGCCCTTGCAGAAAAAGATGAATTGGAGGATAAAGTCTACTGCATCTACATTTCACCACTGAAAGCATTGGACAACGATATTGAAAAGAACCTGGATGAACCATTGGATGGTATTGAAAAGATAGCTGGAAGGGAACTTGGAATAAGAAAGGCCGTTCGAACCGGAGACACAACACAGTATCAAAGACAGAAAATGCTTAAAAAGCCGCCACATATCCTGATTACAACACCGGAAACGCTATCTATTTTACTTGTGGCGCCAAAGTTCAGGGAAAAGTTAAGCCACGTAAAATATGTAATAATCGATGAAATCCACTCACTGGCCGAAAACAAAAGAGGAGTTCATTTAAGCTTGTCTCTTGAAAGATTGCAACATCTTATTGGTCAGTACACAAGGATAGGATTATCCGCAACGGTCAGCCCCCTTGAAGAGATGGCAAAATTCCTTGTTGGCTACGAATATGGAGTTGAGAGAAACTGCAAGATAGTCAACATAAACTATTTAAAAGAGCTGGATATGGAAGTTATGTGTCCTGTAAGCGATATCATACTGGCTGATGAAGAGGACACCCGGCTTGGAATGTATGACCTGTTGGATGATTTGATACAGGAAAACAAAACGACACTGATTTTTACAAACACCCGTAGCGGAACCGAAAGGTTTGTTTATAATTTAAAGAAAATGTATCCGATGAACTACAATAACGATAACATTATGGCTCACCACTCATCATTATCAAAA
Organism: Methanobrevibacter sp.; assembly: GCA_030539985.1. Taxonomy (GTDB): domain Archaea; phylum Methanobacteriota; class Methanobacteria; order Methanobacteriales; family Methanobacteriaceae; genus Methanocatella. The sequence goes on along the minus strand of JAUNXD010000047.1, from coordinate 3,603 downwards.
GAAGTTCGTCTTGAAACCGAAAACAAACTAAAGGAAGGAAAACTTAAAGCGGTGGTTTCATCAACATCCCTTGAACTTGGTATCGACATCGGATATATTGATTTGGTAGTGCTGATAAACTCTCCGAAATCAGTTGCAAGAGCCCTTCAAAGGATTGGGCGAAGCGGACACAGGCTACATGAAAAATCAAAAGGGAGAATCATAGTAACTGATAGGGACGACCTTGTAGAATGTTCGGTTTTACTTAAAAATGCAAAAGAAGGAAAAATTGACAAGATTACAATACCAACCAATTGTCTGGATGTGCTGGCACAACATATCTATGGAATGAGTATTGAGAATCCATGGGACATTGATTATGCCTTTGAGATAATAAAAAAGAGTTACTGCTATAAAGACCTTACAAGAGATGATTATGAGGATGTCTTAAGTTATCTCGGCGGAGAATATGGCGAACTTGAAGAAAGATATGTTTATGCCAAAATATGGATTGACTACGAGAACAATACCTTTGGAAAACGTGGAAAACTGGCAAGAATGCTTTATTCAACCAATATCGGAACCATACCTGATTCTTCGGGAGTGCTTGTCAAATGCAATGGCGAAACCGTGGGAAAAATAGAAGAGACTTTTATGGAAAGACTTAAAAAAGGAGACACTTTCGTTTTGGGAGGAAGAACATACCGCTTCAATTACGGCAAGGGAATGACAATCAACGTGACTCCTGCAAGCGGACCGCCGACAATACCTTCATGGTTTTCACAACAACTTCCATTATCCTTTGATCTTGCAATGGAAATACAGAAATTCCGCTCGTTTATGGAATCCAAATTTGAGTACCGCCGCAGCAAAGAGGAGATTATGGAATTCATTTATGATTATTTATACGTTGATGATTTTGCAGCCAATTCAATTTACGAATACTTCGTTGAACAATACAAATATGCTAAAATCCCCTCCAACCGATGTCTGCTTATCGAATACTACAAGGGCTTCGGAGGAAGGAAATTCGTAATATTCCATTCGCTGTTTGGCCGGAAAGTCAACGATGCCCTGTCACGAGCCGTTGCATATGTCGTTGCTCAAAGATACAACACAAACGTGACAATATCCATTTCAGACAACGGATTTTACTTAAGCTCTGACGGCACTATCGGAGGCCTTGAATCTTTCAAACAGCTGACTCCTGAAAACTTTGAAACAATACTGATCAATTCCTTGAATAAAACAGAAACATTGGCTTCAAGATTCAGACATTGCGCCGGCAGGTCTCTAATGACTCTCAGAAGATATAAAGGAGAATCAAAATCCGTCGGCAGACAACAGGTAAGGGGAAAAATATTGCTCAAGTTCGTTCAGGACATGGATGATAATTTTTCAATCTTAAAGGAGGCAAGACGGGAAGCCATGGAAGATTACATGGACATCAAAAATGCCTTGAAGGTTATCCGCATGGTTGATTCTGGAGAGATGGAAATAAAAACAATTGATACAGTCATTCCAAGTCCTTTTGCTTTTAATCTAGTTTCACAAGGATATCTTGATGTTTTAAATCAAAATGATAAGGCAGAATTTACAAAAAGAATGCATAAAGCAATACTTGATCAAATTAAAGATAAACTGAAAGACATCTATTAAAATCAAAAAAGCAAATAATTTTAATAATGAGGTTAAATAATTATATGAAAAGGTGATATTATGGCCAAATGGAGCGCAGTGATTGTTGGTTTTATACTTGCAATTATAGTAAAAGCATTTTTTGCACCTTATGAATTTGTAGGATTATTAATTGTAGGATTTATTACAGGTTATATTGCACATTCCGGACCATTGAGCGGATTATGGAATGCAGCACTTGCAGGAGCATTGGGTACAATCTTTGGCGCAATATTATTCATTTTAATTGTTACTTTTGGAGGCAGTTTAACCGGCATCTTCGGAGGATTGACCGGCTTTACACTATCCGGAATTACAAGCCTTGTTGCAATCATTGAATCACTGATTTATTATGCTATTGTAATGGGAATTACCGGAGCTATTGGAGGAGCAATAGCTTCTAAAAACAAAGATTAGGAGATATAAAAATGATGAACTTACCAAAGTTAAATTTTAAAGCTTTAGTATTTGGAGCCGCCATAGCCGGTGCATTTATACTGTTCGGATATCAATTTTGGGATTGGTTTTATCCATTCTCAGCAATGGGACTTTTATATGCCGGATACGGCCAAGATGACATTAAAAGCGGAGTATTCTGTGGTGCTTTTGCATCAACACCAATCATTGCATTGACATTCCAAGGGTATATGGGAACATTTGAAGGATTTTTCCTAACTCAAAATGGAATGTTGGCATTAACCGTTTTAATTCTTGTTGTTGGTGCTTTCGTTGGTTTTGTTGGTGCATGGACAAAAAGAAGTCGTGTAAAAGCAATGGAAGACTACGAAAAAAAGCAGCAAATCGGTAAAAATAAAAAGAAAAATAAAAAATAATAACAATTTTATGTTATTATTTTTTCCAATTCATCTCTTTCTATACCACGTTTAATTTCAACAGCGATTCTTCTTCCCATACTCATTGGTTTACCATAAGTGAGATATGAGTAAGGAGAACCATCCATGAATGTGTTTGTTCCACCGTCAGTTCTTGCACTGATTTCAAAACAGATTACTTCCAGATTATCGTTTACTAAAGTTTGCATACAGAACGGACCGTTTAATCCTGGAGCAACTAATTTTTTAGCACTTTCTGTTAATTTGTCAGCAATGTCAAATACTTGAGGAAGTAATGATTCACGAATTACTGCTGGGTGGTTACCTGTTACAACATAAGAAGGACTTAAATCGATATCTAATTGGTCTTTAGCAGGCATTCTTACAAAACCATCGATACTGGATTCGTATCTTGTATCCATACCCATTAATTCAACGGTATCATCAAGAGCGGAGTAGAAATAGTGGATACAATAATTACAACCGGAAACATATTCTTCAATGTGTGCCGCTTCAACATCACTGTCTTCTAACCATCCTCTTGCTTTCATTGCTTCGATTTTTGCATCGAACTCATCAGTTGAAGATGCTACAAAGTAACCTCTTCCACCTCTTGCGCCAGGGAACTTGACCATTACCGGGCGGTCAATTTCTGAAGGGTCATTATATTTGAATGGTATTCTCACACCACCTTCAACAAGCAATGCTCTTTCCTTGTCCCTTTCAGCTTCCCATCTGAGTACATCTCTGTTTCCAAACATAGGGACATTGAATTTGTCTTCTACATTATCAAGACCTGCATATGCTACAAAAGATCCGTGAGGAACAACGATTGCGTTCATGTCTCTGAGTTTTTGTTGAACATCCTCGTTGACAATGTCCTTGAATTCATCGACTATAATATATTCGTCTGCAACTCCAAATCTTTGATATGGAATTTCTCTTCCTTTTTGACATACAATAGCTGTTCTAAATCCTTCTTCTTTTGCACCCTGCAAAATATGTAAAGAAGTGTGGCTTCCGAGAGTGGCTATTGTGATTTCACTTTTGTCATAACCTGCCAAAATATCTAAAATATCTTCCTTTTTAACTTCTCCCATTTTATCTTCTCCTA
>JAUNXD010000263.1 GCA_030539985.1 Methanobrevibacter sp. | reverse complement strand
GAAAAGATTATGATGTTGGATGATACATGTTATTTCTTATCATTTGATGATTATGATAGTGCCTATATCACTATGCTAATTTTAAATAGTCAATTAGTTAAAAAATTCCTTAAAAATATTGCTTTTATGGATTCTAAAAGACCTTACTCAAAAAAGGTCTTAAAACGTATTGATTTGGATAAATGCATGAATTTATTATCATTTGATGATTTAAAAGAAACTGAAAAAGAATTGGAGTTAGATGAGTATATTAGTGATGAAAAACTAGAAGAATACAAACATAAATATAAAATGTCTTAATTTTTAATTTGAAACAATAAATTAAATAACGAATAAGTAAATAAAATATTATATTATTATATTTTAAATAATAGAATTAAACAAAGGTGTTATAATGACATTGAATGTAGGAGTTATTGGTGCCGGTTCTCTTGGTACGGCAATTTCACAAACAATAAGTGAAAATGTAATCCAACTGTTATTGCATGTTAGAAAAAAAGACCTGTGCGATGACATTAACAATACCGGATACAATACCCACTATTATCCTAATCAGAAATTAAACGAAAACATTAAGGCAACAACCGATTTGAATGATTTGAAGGATTGCAATATCATATTTTTAGCGATTCCATCCTCTGCATTTAGAGAAACTTTAAAGAATTTAAATGGAATAATAGCAGAGGACACAATTCTTGTTACAACCGCAAAGGGGATTGAATATCCTTCCCTAAAGACAATGGGTGATTTAATATCAGAATATTTTGATGAAAACTATGTCGTATTGTCAGGACCTAATTTTGCATCCGAAATAATGTTAAATCAGCCGACAGTAACAAATATCGCATCAAGAAATCCTGAGAACTCAAAAAAAGTTAAGGAAGTATTGTCAACCAAACGTTTCAAGGTGAAAATCATTGACGACATCAGAGGGATAGAGCTTTGCGGCGTTTTGAAAAACATCAATGCCATAGCCAACGGAATCTGTGAAGGAATGAACATCAATGAAAATGCGAGATACGGTATCCTTACAAAAAGTTTCAAGGACACAATTACAATTATTGAAGCATTTGGTGGCGTTTCAGATACCGCACATGAATACTGCGGCTTTGGAGACTTGATTTTGACTTCAACTTCATCAGAAAGCAGAAACCATACACTTGGAATACTGTATGGTCAGAGACTAATCATTGATGAAGCCGCAAGCGGAATCGTGTTTGAAGGTAAAAATTCCATAAAAGCGGTTAAAGACATTTGCGCTAACAATGACATTGACAGCGACATTGTAAATTTTGTTTATGATGTGATTATCGAAAGAGTAACCCCAATCAAAGCATTCAATGCTTTATGGGAAAACATGAAATGGTGAAAAAATGATTGGAGTAATTTTATCAGCAGGAATGGGCACAAGACTAATGCCCCTTACCAAAGAAATTCCAAAACCTTTACTTGAGGTTAATGGAATGACCTTACTTGAAAGAATGATGAAAAACTTAATGAACGAAGACATTAAGGAATTCATAGTGATTGTCGGATACAATAAGGAAAAAGTTATTGAATTGGCTCCTAAACTAGAGGAAAAATATTCAATCAACATCAAAATATTGGAAAACGAAAAGTATGATGTTACCAACACTTCAGTTTCCACTTATATCGCAAGCAAATACATTGAAGAAAATCAGCTTGACGATTTCATATTAATCAACGGAGACAATGTGGTGGATCCTGAAATCATTACAAGAATTGCCGAAAGGGAAAATACCGCATTAATCGTAGACAACTATAAGGATCTTAATGATGAATCATTCAAAATAATAATTGAAAATGAAACATTCAATGAAGACAACTCCATAGCTAACGGAACTATTGCCGAAATCGGAAAAGGAATCGACATCGCAAGTTCCACAGGAGAATTCATCGGCGTTTCCAAAGTTTCCAAAAAGGATATTTCCAAATTCAATGAAATTCTTGAGGACCTTATGGAAGACGATAAACAGAATTATTATGATTTTGCATACAAACCATTGAGCAAAATCAGTCCTATCGACTTTGTTTTAACAAACGGACTTAAATGGACTGAGATTGATGACCATAATGATTGGAATCAGGCTCAAAAATTAATTGATGAATTTGAAAACTAATTCATCAATTCCTATTTCTTTTTTCATACTTGAAATTTCCTTAAAAACAACTATTTTTAACAATATTTATAAATTGAAATAAACAGATATCAATATAATATAAAAATTATCCTAAAATGGAGGAATTATTATTAGTGACGATGTTGATATGATGTGTGGACTTGAAATCCACGTACAATTAGAAACCGAATCAAAATTATTCTGTGATTGTCCTACAAACTATCAGG
>JAUNXD010000262.1 GCA_030539985.1 Methanobrevibacter sp. | reverse complement strand
TTACTGGAGATTGTTTTGGAATTAATGACATGCTATTCTTTTTCGTATTATACCTATTAGGCGGTTTTATTAGATTGCATGTAGATGTCGATAAAATAGATATGAAAAAATTAGTTTTAATATGTTTATCTTGCCTAATTTTAACAACAATCATATTTGGAGGTTTTGATTCAACCCCATTAAGCCAATTAAGCACATTCAATAAAGAAACTTCAATATTCAAACAGACATATAGTATTTTCATAGTAACAAGTGCAATAACTTTATTTTTAATTTTCGTAAAGAGAAAAGAATTTTCAAATAAATACATCAATTATATCTCTGGAAGTGTATTAGGAGTTTATTTAATTCATAGCAATGTTTTTGTTTGGCCGTGGCTTTTCAGATCATTTTTACATGCACAAACTAGAATAAATTCTCCTAATTTATTCATATTCTGCATAGTTTCAACAATACTCATATATTTAGTATGTACAGGAATCGATATTGTTCGTAGATTGACTGTTGAAAAAGTATGGATTTGGGTTGTTGACAATAAATTAAATAACATCCCCCAATGGTTCAATCAAAAATTTGAAATTTTTGAGAAAAAAATTAGTTATTATTTAAAATAAAATTAAATACATATAAATAATTATAAGAAGTGAAATTATGAAAGCAATCATTCCAGCAGCAGGATTAGGAACCAGATTCCTGCTGCAACCAAAGCCCAACCAAAGGAAATGTTACCAGTCTATGACAAGCCAACCATCCAGTATGTGGTGGAAGAAGCAGTGGCTTCAGGAATCGAGGACATCATCATAGTCACAGGCAGACACAAAAGATCCATTGAAGACCATTTCGACAAGTACTACGAACTTGAATACAACCTTCAAAAGGCAGGAAAGGACCGTGACCTCAGGGAAATCAGAAAAATCACCGACCTTGCAGACATCTGCTATGTCAGACAAAAGGAACAAAACGGTCTGGGTGCAGCAATCAAGTGCGGTGAAAGGCATCTCGGAGACGAACCTTTCGCAGTCCTTTTAGGAGATTCTATCACCAAAGGTCCTACCCCATGCACCAAACAACTAATAGATGTTTACAATAAGTACAACGCATCTGCAATCTCACTTGAAGCAGTACCTCAAGAAAAGGTTGAAAGGTATGGAATCCTCAGCGAAAGCGAAGTTGAAAATGACATCTACAAGATCAGTGAACTGGTTGAAAAACCTCCAATGGACAAGGCACCGTCAAACCTTGCAATAATGGGCAGGTATGTTCTCACACCAGATATCTTTGATAAGATCATCGAAACAGAACCTAGAGTTGGCGGCGAAATTCAGCTTACAGACGCCTTCAAAAGCTTGATTCAATATACGGAGTCACATTTGAAGGTAAAACCTATGACATCGCAAACAGACTTGAATGGCTTAAGACATCAATCGAGTTTGCCCTTGATGACAAGGAGTTCAGGGATGATTTGGTGGAGTATATGAAAAATTACATTTAACTAAAAATTAAAGGGACAACACCTTAAAATGAGTAACAACTTATAGTCCCACACACAACAATTCGTGTGCAGATTACAAGCCAACACAGCAGTTCGTGTTAATTATTATGCTTGAAAACACTTTCGCATTGAATATCAAACCCGCAAAAACAAGCCAATGATGATTGGGAAAATAAACTTCCCGAACCATCTTAAAGTTTTAAATGATATATTCTAAAAAACAATCAGTTTTTTAAAATGTGTGCAAAAGCACATGTTGTAATTTATTTATGATTACTAAAATATCTTTCTAAACTTCAGGCCTCAAAATCAAAGCATCGAATGCTTGAAAGTAGACTTTATCAAATAAGATGTTGGCGGTGAAAATGTATTTTAATAAAACGGGGAGTGAAAAATTTTAAATCATCACGAAAGATCTAGAAAAGCGAGCGAGTTAATGTAGATGTGAAAATTAAATTACAATATCTCATCGCAATATGTGAAAACTACCCTGAAAATCCATCCACCATTTGAGACACATCACCAAACTGCAGGAATAATTCCAATATTTCCATTACCAATATACAAATCAGGACCGTGCCAATTTATTCACAGCAATAGACAACATATCCAAGGCTCCAAAAAATCTAACAACATGGAAAAACAACATCAGATTATGAAATCATTTTGGAACAAGACTACAATAGCAATTTTTGCCTGTGCAATAATGCTGCCGAGTTTAAATATAATTGTTAATTACCATTACAATGTTGAAGATTTAGGAATTGCAAATTCAATAACGCTGCTTGCTGTTTTCATAACAATCCTATCGACCTTTTATTCAAATTACAAAAGCGATGAGAGAGTGGAAAAACAAATCCACAATTCCGAAGAACAATTCACA
>JAUNXD010000261.1 GCA_030539985.1 Methanobrevibacter sp. | reverse complement strand
TACAACATCTATCGATCAACTCAAATTCAATAAAAATGAGGATTTCTACAAAGCCTAATATTTTGATAGTAATTTTTAAATAGTTTAATTTTTAAAATATAATTTGTAATATCGTTTTAATAAAAAGTATTACTTACTTAGTAAATATTTTATAAGTAGTAATACTGACTGAGATATTATAAACATTATTTTATGAGGAAAAAAAATGGAAACAAAATATATTATCGGTGCAGTTGTTGCAGTAATTGCAATAATTGGTATAGCTGCATTCGCTTTGGGCGGAGGAAATACTGAACACGCTCCTAACGAGTTAATTACTTGTGTGGCTGCTCACGGTGAAGAACCGGAATATGGTTTTGACCCAATGCACGGTTGGGGATACCACGATTCAGGAACTGACCCTCTTATACAAAGTACTATTCTTAAAAGAAATGCAGACAATGAATTTGTAAATGATTTAGCAACAGATTATGAAATTTCTGATGACTTTAAAACATACACTGTAACTATTCGTGATGATGTTAATTTTACTGACGGTTCTAAATTAACCGCAAATGATGTTGCATTCTCATACAATAAAGCAAAAGAATTAGGTGAAGGTGCAGATTTAAGTTCCATGAAAGAGGCTAAAGCTGATGGAAATAAAGTTGTATTTACTCTAGATAAAGCAGATTCAACATTCATCAACAAATTAACAGATGTTGGAATTGTTCCAGAAGCAGGTTATAATGAAGAAACCTACGGTCAAAACCCAATCGGTTCTGGACCTTATAAATTAGCTCAATGGGATAAAGGTCAACAATTTATCTTAGAGAAAAACCCTGATTACTATGGAAAAGAACCATACTTCGAAAAAATAACCAACCTCTTCCTTGACTCTGATGCAGCATTTGCAGCAGTTAAAAACGGAGATGTTGACATTGCTGAAGTAGCAGTATCCTACGCAAATGAAAATATCAGTGGTTACCACTTAGAATACTTCGATTCAATTGATGTACGTGGTGTTTCCTTACCAGTTGAAATGGATGAAGGAAAAGTGGCTGAAGATAATTATACCATAGGTAATAATGTAACTGGTGATCCTGCAGTTAGGGAAGCATTAAACATTGGTATTAATAGGACTCAATTAATTGAAGGTGCATTAAACGGATACGGTAATGTATCATACAATGGTGTAGCAAATCAATTACCTTGGGCATATGATGCAACCTTTGAAGACGGTAAAGTGGATGAAGCTAAAGCAATTCTCGACAATGCTGGATGGAAAGATACGGACAATGATGGAATCAGAGAAAAAGATGGTACAAAAGCATCATTTACTGTATACTATAAAGCATCAGCAACTGAAAGACAAGCAATTGCTGTAACTCTTGCTGAACAAGCTAAAGAATTAGGTATTGAAATTGAACCTGTAGGTGCAACTTGGGACGAAATCGACCCTAATATACACAGTCAGGCTGTAGTATGGGGTTGGGGTTCAGCAGATCCATATTCCCTTGAACATCAATACGATTCAAGAGTAGCTGGTGTTGGGTATGATAATGTACAAATGCTCAATGATTCTGCTGTAGATTCAGGTATTGATGCTGCAATGGCTCAAGAAATTAATGCTTCATACGGTTCTTGGTCTTCAGTATCAAAAGAAGCTAACACCAATTATCCTTACATCTGGGTTGGAACAATGGACTACACCTACTTTGTAAGTGATGATTTAGACATTTCCAATAGTACACACCTCATTTACCCACACGGTGGAGATATTTGGGGTAACATCTATGATTGGAATCGTATTAATGCAACCGAAGCTTAATTAAATTAAAAAGATGGTTTATTTTTAATAAATCATTTTTTAATTCTTTTTTTTTAAAAAATTTTTAAGAGATGATTAAAATTAACAATAAGAGATTAGCTAAATTTTTAGGATATAAAGCTATCAGATTACTAATTTTGTTAATTGTTATTTCAGCAATCAGTTTTATAATGATACAGTTATCTCCAATTGACCCTGTAAGGGCTTATCTTGGGCAAAGAATAGTCAGTCAGGAACAAATGGCAATCATGGGAGAATATTGGGGAACAAATCTATCATTAGGTGAAAGGGTATTAGGTTGGCTTCAAACCCTTGCATCCGGAAGTATGGGATTTTCATTAATTTATAGGGTGCCAGTAACCGAAGTTATCGTTCAAAAATTTACCGCTTCATTTACACTCATGGCAGTTTCTTGGGTAATTTCGGGTGTGGTAGGTTTTGGATTAGGTGTAATCGCCGGTGCAAAAGAAGGAACTTTGGTTGATAAGGCAATTAAAACTTATTGTTATATATTACAATCCACACCAACATTCTGGATAGGATTAGTACTTTTGTTGGTTTTTTCA
>JAUNXD010000260.1 GCA_030539985.1 Methanobrevibacter sp. | reverse complement strand
TTAGAGACGAACAAGAAGATTTAGAGGATTTGTTTAAAAAATAGAAGGGATTTTTTATGAAACCACCTTGTGAAATCGTTGTTTGGTATGTCATACCAGCTATTAGATCAGAATTAGCTAAAGAACTTTTGAATTTGGGCATGAGACAAAAAGATGTTTCAGAACTTATGGATATCACGCAGCCTGCGGTATCACAATACATTACTGACAAACGTGGTAGTGGTATTAAACTTGATGATAATGTAAGAAAAATGATTCATGACTTTGCTCGTCAATTGGCTGAAGGTGAGGCAACAAAAGCTCAATTGATTGGAAGAACTTGTGCCATCTGTAAACATGTTGAAACCGCAGAGGTATTGGAGCAGCTTAATATAGATAAGTCTGAACTTGGCGAAGATTGCCAATCTTGTTTAGGTTCCGAATCTAGTAATTGCTAAAAATATTGGAAAAAATAGTAAAGTATTTAAACTATTAGATACCAATATTTTATTATACTTTTAGTTTTAGTGGCAAGTTTACCGAGTGGCTAGGTGTGTGGCTGCAGACCATAATACGGGGGTTCAAGTCCCTCACTTGCCTTTTTAATTACTTTTTTTCGAGGTTTATTTTTATGGAGATTTATTCAACTTTAACTCGTAGTAAAGAGGATTTTAAAACAATTAATGAAAACCGCGTAAATTTATTTGTTTGCGGTCCAACTGTTTATGATGACGCTCATATTGGGCATGGAAGAACCTACATCTCTTTTGATACGATAAAAAGATACTTGGAGTTTAAAGGATATGCAGTATTTTATATCCAAAATGTGACCGATATTGATGATAAAATAATAAACCGCTCAAAGGAAAGTGGAATTCCATCTGATATCTTGGCACGCAAATTTGAGAAAAGATATCGTGAGGATATGGCTAAATTAAATGTCAACGGAGTTAATTTATTTGCAAGAGCAACTGATCATATGCCTGAAATCCTAAACCAAATCCAAAGATTGATTGATAAGGGATTTGCATATGAAACCGATGATGGAGTCTACTTTGAAATAGATACCTTTGAAGAATTTGGTAAATTATCAAATAGGAATGTAGAAGAATTAGAATCTCATAGAGAGATAGCAGAAACAACCAAGAAAAACCAACAGGATTTTGCATTGTGGAAAAAACGTGAAGGTGTTGATGAACCGGTATGGCCATCTCCATGGGGTGACGGAAGACCGGGATGGCACATTGAAGATACCGCAATCACTGAATACTATTTTGGAGAACAGTATGATGTTCACGGCGGTGGGCTTGACTTGATTTTCCCTCATCATGAAGCGGAAATCACTCAAATGGAAGCGGTAAGCGGTAAATCTCCAATGGTCAGGTACTGGTTACACACAGGATTTTTAAATGTTAACGGGGAGAAAATGTCAAAATCTCTGCATAACTTCATCACTATCCGTGAATTGTTAAAGGATTATGCACCGGAAACCTTCAGATTCTTCGTATTGTCCACTCACTACAGAAGTCCGATTGACTTTTCTAAAGAGTCACTTCACCAATCCGAAAAGAGTTTGGATAGAATCAGAAAATACTATGAGCTTCTTGATGTTGAAGTAGGTGATGAATCCTTTGAATGTGAGGCATTGAAACCTCACATGGAGGAATTCTTCAGCAGCATGGATGATGACTTTAACACTCCAAAGGCCATTGCGGCAATCTTCGGATTAATCAATGACACTAAAAATGATTTGGATTCCTATTCTGATGAAGATAAAATCGCCATCAAATCATTCTTGGATGATGCGGCACATATCTTTGGCGTTAGCTTTGAAACTGAAGAAGTTAATGCAGGTTCAGATGATTTGCTTGATTTGATTTCTGATGTAAGGTCACAGTTAAGGGCTAACAAACAATATGATTTATCAGATAAAATCCGTGATAACCTGCAGGCTTTAGGTTATGAAATCAACGACTAGGAGAGCAATCTCCTCTTTTTTTATTCGCATTATGTAATATATTTTTAACATTATTACAAGTTTAAAACAATAATTATTTAGGCTTATTTTTTCTATTAAGATATTAAAATTGTTTTAAACTCATATGAAAAAATATATATTCTTTAATTGCTTAATTAATCATTATAAATAATAATTTTCAATAAATACATGATTAAATCAATTTTGTATTTTGGAAAAATTGGAGATTAATTATGTTTGGAATATATTCGAATAAAAGACTGACTGAAAGTGAAAGAAATGTATTGAACTCAAATCCTGATGATTATAACTGGTATTGTGTGATTGTACAATCAATATTCAAGAATGGAAGGTTCTTTCAAGTACGTGAAGACATTAAACTGCCTCAAAAAGAAGATGATAATGGAGTAGTATTATTTTTTGAGCGTGAAGATGTGGTATACTTAAAATCAATTGATTGTGAAG
>JAUNXD010000259.1 GCA_030539985.1 Methanobrevibacter sp. | reverse complement strand
TGATATGGATTGAGTGTTCCAGAATCCCAGTTCAAATAAGGGTCTATTTTAATAGCTGAAACCTTTAAACCATAAGACCTTAAAATTCTACCCATAGATGCAGAGGTAATACCCTTACCTATGGAACTAACTACCCCACCAGTTATAATAATATACTTTGTCAGAAAAATCCTCTCCTAATAAAAATTACATTTATAATTTTAGTAATTCATTGTATATAAAAATTTAATTTGATATGAAAATTGCTTTAAAAGGAGTAAAATTAAAATGTTAAAACAAATATAATTTTAATTAAAAAAAGGTGATAAAATGATTATCGTCAATGCAAAATTACCGGCAAAAGAAGAAAAAATAAATGAAGTAATTAAACAGGCAGAAACATTAATAAATGCGTCAAGAACTCATGAGGGAAACATATCCTATAACTTATATCAGGATGTCATTGATGGCTCCTTAATCTTCATTGAAAAGTGGGAAAGTCAGGAATCATTGCAGGCACATATGCAAACACCCGAATTTATCGAATTCAGTGAAAAGATTAAAGAATATTTAACCGCACCATTAGACATCAAACTCATTGTTGGCGAAGAGATTGAAGGAAATTAATTTTCCTTTAATATCTGCTATTTTTCCAATAATACAACTTATTTGAAATGTCCCTGTCGGTTTCGTTAAATTGGAACTGGCCTTCATAACCATAATTGGCAAACTTATGAGACTGCACAAAATCAAAACAGGTGTCATCAGGTTCCGTTTGACCATTACCTCTCCTGCAGTACATTCCATGAGCTGCTCCATATGGACTTACACTCCAATATGTGCAGTTTAAACAGATTTCCTGACCATTGTTTACCATTGAATCATAATCCGGTTCTTCATCAAAATCCTGTGAACTGTCAACCGAATCATTGAAAAATTCAAAACACTCGTCACAGTAATTGTCTTCATCCAATTCGTTGCCACAGTTCGGACATCTCATAATACCTCTCCTAAATTAGAGTTTTAATGAATTCCTTAATGTATTTATCACAGAATTCCCATGTATGCTCGCCTTCATCACGAACAAAAGTTGAATCAATGTTTTTATCCTTTAAAAACTCATGAAAATCAACGTTCTTTTCTAATAAAAAGTCGTCAAATCCGCAGGCCATGTAAATGTCAGGAACGTTATCGCAGTTTTCAACCAATGCCGTCGGATCCATATCGGAGCCTTTTAATTCATCAAGATTGCCAAAAACAGATTCATAAAAATCCCTGGAACGTAAAACATTATCGTCATCAGTATAATTTACAATGTCATCGGTTATCAATGCCGAGGAGATCATTCCGATTTTCGAGAAGTTTTGTGAGTATTTCAATCCGTTTCTGAGTGCACCGTAACCTCCCATTGAAAAACCGGCGATATATGTGTCTTCCCTTTTATCTGATAATGGAAAAATGTTTCTTGTTATGTCCAAAAGCTCCTGACCCACATATTCACCATAATAAGCGTGAGCTTTTGGATTGTCAACGTAGAAACTGTTTTCCCCACATGGGATTACAACAGCCAGTCCATGGTCTTCTGCAAATTTCTGAATGGAAGTGTTTGCCAAAAATATGTCGTCACTGCCATACAATCCATGAAGCAGATACAGGGTTCTATAGGGTTGCGGGACTATTTCCTCTGCATCCTGCAGGAAGTGAATATTGTCTGAAGGCAATATCACGCTGATTGATGTTCTCCTCTGTAGGCTTTTGCATTTAACATCCCCTCTAAATAAGACCATAATACCACTATTATAACAGTTTATCTAATTTTTCGTTAATTTCAGACAATTGTCTTGATAACTTTTCCTGATTTTTCAAAATCAGATTCTGATTGTCCAAAACAACTTTAAAGTGTGCATCATTTAAATTTACTGAACCGACAATCTTGTTAAATATATCTTCATTATCAATCATTTAAATTACCTCCTACGTCCATAATTCGGTTATAAACATTGGACTTGCATCATCCGCCTTTTCAAATCCGCAATATTCATAGAATTTTGCTTCTGCATCATAAGCAACAACCACAATACGCAGATAATCCTTATAATGGTTTTTAACTCTCTCGACAAGTTCCTTTCCAATTCCCTTTAACTGATAATCCGGATGAACCAGCAGATAGTGAACGTAAGCTGTCATTATGCCGTCATCCATGACGCAAACCATTCCGACAAGCTTGTCGCCGTCCCATGCGGAATAAACGGTTTCAAAGTTCTTCATGGCAATCACCAGTTTTTCTGGAAAGTGACCTGAAGACCATTCCACGGACAAAAACAAATCCTGAAGTTGCTTTTTACTAAATGTATGTGTATTCTTATATGTTATTTTTCTTCTTATTTAAATCACCCTATATTCTGTCCATTTTTTTGAGAAATATCTGTAAACGTAAATTCCTGCCCT
>JAUNXD010000258.1 GCA_030539985.1 Methanobrevibacter sp. | reverse complement strand
TCCAAACCATTCAGTCATGACTCAAATCACTATCGGTGCGATTTGCTTTGCTGGAACAGTTTTAATGATATTTACTGGAGTGGTAGCATGAATAGTGAAGATGTAATCGTTTATTTAACCGCTTTGGTTGCTGTTGGATTAATAGTTGTGGGATTGCTTACAACCGCTTTGCATTCATATCTTATAGCTCCAATCGTCATTATCGGAATTGTCTTGACAGCATTTGTATTGTTTTCCAAAGGCAATTTTTCACATAAGATAGAAAGTATAGAGAAAGCATGTTTTGTAATAACATTTTTGGCAATAGTTTGTTCATTCATATTGCTTTATAAACCGATGTAGGAGATATTATGTTAGATTATATGATTTATATAATTACATTCGCTGTCGGATCCATCTTGGGATTGCTCTACAGTTACTCTCAACATGGTGAGCCATTTGTAGCGGTAACCAAACTTAACATACCATTCGCTTTAATTTCAATTGTAGGTTGGGTTTTAGGTTTCTGTTCTGGAAATGTTATTCTATCCGCAATAGGTTTTCTCCTTGCAGGATTTGTAATGGGTGAACGCCCTGGATATGGTAGGAAAGAAACTGCAATTGGTTTGATTATTGGAATTGCAGTATACGTATTATTAAAAATGGGCTGTATGATGTGATGGAAATGGAAGATGATGAAAAATTAGAATTAATGCAAAAAAGGATAGTAAAAAGTTTTGCCGTACAGAGAGATGTTATTGTTCCACTTTCCAAGGAATTCGATTGTACTGTTGAAGAATTGGAGGATGTTTTCTTCCATCTGTTTGACATGTCATCTCTTCTTGCATTGCATGCAACTCATGAATCCGCTCAGGATATTTGCCTGTATCAGAAATTCAATGCTGATTTAAGATTATGCTGGTTTAATGGTACATTGGAAGTCATTTCCGATGAAGATGCTGAAAATCTTAAGATGAAATTGATCAATGAAGTTAAAAATGGAAAAACTTATGAGGAAGCCTTAAAAGAGGGTCAGTTAGAATTATTTGAATTATTAAAGAAGGAAGCTAAGTATTAATGTTTATTTATTATCGAATGAAAGAGGGAGTACAATGTTAGATGCTATAAAGGATGTTGTGAGGAAAAGCTCAATCCACGTCTGTATCGTAAATTGTGGAGGATGTAATGGATGTGACGTAGAGTGCGTTGCATTATTATCTCCTAGATACGACTTGGAGCAGTATGGAATATATGTTCACAATAATCCTCGTGAAGCTGATGTTCTGTTGTTGACCGGTGCTGTAACCGAACAATGGAAAGATAACTTAAAAAGAATATATGATAAAGCTCCTGAACCAAAAATAGCTGTAGCAGTTGGAAACTGTCCGATATCTGGAGATGTGTTTGCCCAAGAGGGAGGTCATGTAAATGCTCCTGCATCTAATTTCATTCCAGTTGCGGCAGAAATTCCAGGATGTCCGCCAAGGCCAAATGAAATATTGGAAGCCATTCTGGCAGTCGGGCCTCAAGCTATCGCAGATCGTGGGAGGGAACAAAAATGATAGTACCAATTGGTCCAATTCACCCGGCTTTAAAGGAACCTATCAGATTAAAATTGCAGACTGAAGGTGAAAGAGTAGTTAAAGCGGAAATTGAATATGGTTATGTTCACAGGGGAATTGAAAAGATAATTGAAGGAAAAACCTGGCAGAAAGGAATTTATCTGTCCGAAAGGGTATGCGGTATCTGTTCATATGAACACACTCAGACATTTGCAGAAACCATAGAACAAATCTCAGATGTTGATGTGCCTCCAAGGGCTCAATTTTTAAGGGTCATTGCCAATGAATTGGATAGGATTCAAAGTCACCTTCTTGCAAATTCCACATTTTTCAAATCAATGGATCATGAAACATTATTTATGCATGTTCTGGAACTGAGGGAATATGCGATGGATTCCATTGAACTTTTAACTGGTAACAGGGTTAATATGGGATGGAATGTTGTTGGCGGTGTAAGGATGGATGCTGATGAGCGCCATTTCCAACCGATTCTTGACAATCTCAAAAAGATTGAGGATAGATTTGACATTGTCAGGGCACTGTTTGCAGAAGGTCCGGCACTCGCTTTGAGATGTAAGGGCATAGGATACATGTCCAAAAAAGAAGCCATTAAAGGAAGAGCTGTAGGACCTATTGGAAGAGCATCTGATGTAAAAGAAGATTATCGTGTTGGACACTATACTTATGATGATTATTTTGACTTTAATGTAATCAGACGAAAAGAGGGGGACAATTACGCAAGAACAATGACAAGATTTGATGAAATTCCAGAATCTATCAGTTTGGTCAGACAAGCTATTGAAAATATACCTGATGGTGAAGTTCGTACTCCTGCTGAAATCAAATCAGGTTATGCAATGCGTAGAAACGAGGCTCCTCGTGGTGAAGTCACATACA
>JAUNXD010000046.1 GCA_030539985.1 Methanobrevibacter sp. | reverse complement strand
ATTAAAAAGATGAAATAAACTTAATTGAAGAATACTCTGCATTATTTGATGAATGAAAATTTTTCATGTTCAATTTCAAGTGAGCACTGATGAGCAAAAAACAAAATGGAAATTTAAAAGTTCGAAAAATCAGAAATTTTAGCAAATTGAGCAAAAATCTCTAAAAAAGATATATCGGCAAAGAAATTTGGTGAATCTATGGCTAAAAAGAAATCAGAAGTTAACGAAGAATTATGTGTTTCATGCGGATGTTGCCTTAAAGTTTGTCCAAAAGATGCTATTGAAGTTAAAAATGGAATGTATGCAATAATCAATGAAAAATTATGTATCGGATGTGGAAAATGTGTTGTAGAATGCCCATCATCCATTATTGAAGGAGAATACTCAAAAAGAGAAAATAAGATTCGTTTTAAAAAATGGTATGACTACCTGTGGATTTTCTCAATAGTTTATTTCGCATTAGGCTTTTTCAATATAATTTTTGCATGGTTGGGAATGATCTGCTTTATAACACCATTACTATTTGCATTACTGAAAGGAAACAAGGCATTTTGTAATCGTTACTGTGATAGAGGGCAGCTTTTAGGATTGCTAGGAGGACGCATAGGATTATCCAGAAAAAGAGATGTACCAAAATGGATGTATTCAAAGGCGTTCCGTTACGGATTTTTAATATTCTTCTTTGCAATGTTTTTTGTAATGCTCTGGAATACATATTTAGTATTTGCAGGTGCAAAAAGTCTCACACAGGTGATTACACTCCTTTGGGCATTTAATGTTCCATGGACATGGGCATATCATGGAAATATAATATCTCCTTGGGTGTCCCAATTCGCATTCGGTTTTTACAGCGTGATGCTTACTTCAACCATATTGGGATTATTAACCATGATACTGTTTAAACCAAGATCATGGTGCGTTTACTGCCCTATGGGAACTATGACACAGGCAATCTGTAAAATAGAACACAAAATCAAAAATAGACAATAAATAAACTTTTAATTGGTTTTTTCAATTATCAAAACGAGTAAAAGTGAATGAAAATTTCACTTTTTAATTTTTTTCACAATCATTACATATAAAATCACCCAAAACCCCAAAAAAATCAATAGGTATAAAACATTTCAAAACATATAATTTAATTATAATAAAAGTTTACAGGAAAAAATCCAAATGTCATTTAAAAAAGATGAAATGTTAATAATGCCTGCAGTTGACATTAAAAATGGAAACTGCGTACAGCTCGTTCAAGGCGAACCCGGAAGTGAAATGGTAGAAATAGAAAACCCCGAGCTTGTTGCTAAACACTGGGAAGATTTAGGAGCAAAGAACATCCACGTTATTGATTTAGACGGAACAATTAATGGAGTTGCCAGTTTTGATATTATTAAAAAAATCCTAAAAGAAGTTTCAGTTCCAATACAGCTTGGCGGAGGCATAAGAAGTGTGGAATATGCTGAACAATTATTGGATTTGGACATAGAAAGATTAATAATCGGAACCATGGGAATTCTGCACCCCGAAACTATTAATCAACTTTCAGAGGAATATGGCTCTGAAAGAATAATGATTTCACTTGACAGCAAGGACAATAAAGTTGTAATCAAGGGATGGCAGGAAAAGATTGATAAAAGTCCAGTGGAGTTATCCAATGAGTTTAAAGACCATGGAGCAGGCAGCATCCTATTTACAAATGTTGATGTTGAAGGGCTTCTCGGAGGATTTTACACAGACCCTGTTGAAGAACTAAAGAAATCTGTAGACTTACCTATTGTCTATTCAGGAGGAATTACCACAATAGACGATGTTAAAAAATTAAATGAAAGCGGTGTGGAAGGAATTGTAATAGGATCTGCACTCTATAAAGATAAAATTGATTTACGTGATGCATTAAAATATCAAAAGAGGATTTAAAATGAAGATAATGGCGACAGGAACATTCGATATACTTCACCCTGGACACGGAGTGTACCTTGAAGAATCGAAAAAACTAGGTGGAGACGATGCCGAACTTTATGTGGTTGTTGCAAGAGATGCAACCGTCGAGAGAAGAAAGAGAGTACCAATTGTCGGCGAGGATCAACGCTTAGAATTGATTAAAATGTTAAAGCCCGTAACTGATGCTTATCTTGGTGATGCAAATGGAGACGTATTTAAAATCGTTCGTGAAATCGACCCTGACATCATCACAGTTGGAGCAGACCAGAATCATGACATTGGAAAACTGCAAGAAGCAATTGACAAAAGAGGCCTGAAAGCAAAGGCTATCCGTATTGAAAAATACAGGGACTGTGAATTGGACAGCAGCTGCAAAATTATTAGAAAAATTCAAAATACAGATTTTAAAGGAAAAATTATGGACCATTGTGAAGATTAGGAGATTATAAAATGTTTAAAGTAGCAATTATTGGAGCAAGCGGATATACTGGTGGAGAACTTTTAAGAATGCTTTTAAACCATCCAGAAGTAGAAATAACAGATATCACTTCAAGACAATATGATGGCACCCCTGCACATAAGATTCATCCACACGTAAGGGATTCAGGACTTGTTTTTAAAAACAAAAGTCCCTCTGAACTGGATGCGGATGTCGTATTTACTGCAACACCACACGGAGCATCAATGAAAATCGTGCCTGAAATACTTGATACAGGCGCCAAAGTAGTTGATTTAAGTGGAGATTACAGATATCGTGACACAGCAGTTTATGAAAAATGGTATGGAATGGAACACACAGATAAAGAAAATAAAGGTGCCTTCGGACTTCCGGAGTTATACCGGAACGAAATCAGAAAGGCAAATCTTGTTGCAAATCCAGGATGCTTCCCGACAGGTGCAATATTATCATCCTATCCATTAGTTAAAAACAATCTGGTTGACAGAATCATCATTGATTCCAAAACTGGAGTTAGTGGAGCAGGTGTCAATCCGTCTGCAACTACACATTACCCGAATATTGCGGATAATGTGAATCCATATAAAATATCCTCACACAGACACATGTCTGAAATCCAGCAGGAACTTCATGGATTTGAAGATGTCAAAGTCTCATTTACCCCTCATCTTGTGCCTGTCATAAGGGGAATCCAGACCACATCACACAGCTTTTTAAATGAGGATAATCTAGATATTACACCTGATGAAATCAGAAAACTGTACGAAAAAGAATATGGGAACGAATACTTTATCAAACTTATGGATGAAGGGGAAATACCTCATTTAAGTTCAGTGCGTGGATCCAACTTCGTACATATTGGAGGATTTGAAATTGATGACACCGGAAGGTTAGTGATGTTATCATGTATTGACAATCTTGTCAAAGGCGCATCAGGCCAGGCAATACAAAACATGAACATAATCCTTGGAATCGATGAAAGATTAGGTTTAACCCACTTCGGACTTCATCCTTAACGGAGGTAACAATGCCAAAAATAATTATTTACTACTCACAGGGAGGAAAAACTGATCTAGTTGCAAAAACACTCGCTAAAGAGTTGAATGCTGATTTAGTAAGAATACATGATTTGAAAAATCGTGAAGGATTTAAAAATAGAATATTTGCATCAATCAATGCATTTAGAGAAACAAAAACCGACGTCATTCCTGCCAAAGTGGATTTGAAAGGATATGATACAGTTTACATTGGAACACCAACATGGGCAGGAAATCCTACCCCTGCAATTTTAACAATTGTTGACAGATGTGACCTCAGGGCCAAGGATGTTGTGTTATTTGCCACAATGGATGCAAATCGTGGAGACAGCAACATTGAAAGACTTGAAGAGAAAGTCAGATTGCGTGGTGCAAGAGTTATTGAAAGCTTTACAATTGCAACAAAAGATAAAAGCCCTGAAAAATTAGTAAGCGATACTGAAGCAATAATTGAAATGAAAGATTTAAAGATGTACTAGGTGATTCGATGGTGAAATCAGAATTAAAAATCAGAGCAATTGAAAACGGTACTGTAATTGACCATATTACTGCTAATAAGGCACTGCACATTCTTAAGATTTTAGATTTACCCGATGCTGACACCGCAAATGTTACCGTGGCAATGAATGTCACCTCTGGAGAAATTGGAAGAAAGGACATTGTAAAAATTGAAAACAGAGAAGTTGATCATGAAGAACTTAATCAAATCGCTTTAATTGCTCCAAAAGCAACAATAAACATTATTAGAGATTTTAAACCTATCAAAAAGGATAAAATTGTTCTTCCTGAAAAAATTACTTCAATAATTAAATGTACCAATCCAAAATGCATTACAAATTATGAAAATGAGCCTATAACACCAGTTTTCAATGTGGTTAATGAGTTTCCCCCAGTCGTCAGGTGCCATTACTGCGAAAAATTAATAAAAACAGAAGATATCGATAAACAATTCGAATAATCTTCTATTCATTTTTTAAATAATCTGCCAATCTTTTAGCTAAGGCAAGTATTGTTAATATTGGTGGTTTTCCCGGAGATATCGGCAATACGCTTGCATCACAAACAAAAAGGTTGGAAATTTCAGTTTCAAGATTGCTGTCCACTGTTTTTCCAATCGGTGCGGTTCCGCCAGGATGCGCTCCTCTATAAACTGTTGAACCGATAGTTTTCGGGTCGACACCCATCTTTTCAAGAATCAAACCTGCTGTAGCCACCCCTTCTGAGAGATATCTGATATCATTAATAGTATTTATTTTAACAACATCCCCATTCTCATCAACATGCCCCTTGCATTCATCCGCTGTTTTAACCATTATGCTGAATATATCCTTGTCATCAACTTTTTCATCATCAATATTGCCTTTAATAAATGATGAGAAATGTGGGGACAATACGAAGTTTTTGCCGATGACCAATCCTGCCATCTGAACTTCGCTATTAAAATTAATATCTTTAATGTATCCTCCAACGGATACGAACGGGTCGAAGAATATCTCTTCACCAACACCTTTTATTTGAGAGTTTCGCAAAATCAATGTTGATCCGATTGCACCGGCTGACAATACAACAGTGTCGGCTTTTAAAAATTGCTCTTCACCGTCTTTAATGTATTTTACACCGGTGGTCTTTCCGTTTTGTGATGTCACTTCAATGACCTCAGCTTCGGTTATCAATGTTGCACCGGCATCAACCGCCTCATCAACAAAGTCTTTTCCGGACCATTTTGCATCTGCAGGACATCCGAATGCACATTTACCACATTGGATACAGTCCTCTTCCCTTATTGCCTTTGGCATCTTTAATGTATTGAGTTCGAGTTCTCTGCCGGCATCCAAAAACCCTTGAGTTCCTTTTCCAATATGGGAATCATCCAATTGATGAACATTGATTAAATCTTCCACATATTCATATGCATCAGTCAAATCTACATCAAAATCAAGCAGTTCCTCATCCAGTGCCCTTACCATGTTAGACATGGAAACTATTGTTGCCCCGCCAATGCATGTTGTGGTCAACAAATCCACACTGTCATTGTATTTATCGTAATAGTTAAACGCATCTTTTGATTTTATATATGGTCCTTTTTCAATAATTGTTACCGGAAAGTCATTTTTCGCCAGTTCTCTTGCAATTATTGCTCCGCCTGCACCTGTTCCTATAATAATAAACATTACATCACCAAAATTTTTTAACAATTGTTATATTATTTATTATCCTATAAAAAACTATCATGATAATATTGAACTTCAATACAAAAAATTATATGTATTAGGTATGCCTAAATAATTAATTGGTGATACAATGAAAATTGCAAAAATTAGCATAGCACTATTGATATTAATTTGTGCAATTGGAATTGTTTCAGCCGTAGAACTTTCCGATTTTAAAGTTGCTGACGGATACACTACTTTATCCAACGGCAGTTACAATAATGCAGACGAAACCATTGCAATCGATATAATATCTGAAAAAGAGATGGGTGATTTGGATGATGAATTTGAAAATGACCGTGATGTCAAATACACCGTTGAACCTGGAAAACTAAACAACACATTCAATTTCACAGATGAAGTTAATGACATGACCGGCGTATGCGAACTTGTTAAGATTAATGATACAAACTATGTAATAGAAGTTTGGGACTGCTCAGTTTCCGGAAACACAACATTGGATAATCTTTATGATTCATTAGAAGAGGTTAACAAATTAAACAATCTGGAACCAATTGACCCGGCAACCCTTGACTAATATTAACAACATTTTTTTCTTTTTATTTTTTTAACCCACAAAAAACAACTTTTATTTAAGATGTAATCAATATCTAATAATGATTAAATCTTATTGAGTGATTGTAATGGAAGAATATATAAATTTATTCGAAAATATTATTGCAAAAACTCTCCCTAAAGTAGACTACATGGATATTAGATGTGGAAAAGGTAATAACACTTCCATATTAATGAAAGATGGAAATGTAGATGAAATTAACACTGGAATGAGTTTAGGAGCAAGAATCAGAGTGTTAAATAATGGAGCTTGGGGTTTTGCATATACAACAGACTTATCAAAAATTGAAGAAATAACCGAAACAGCATTAAAATTATCTGCTTCACTTAAAGGAGATGTAAGCTTATCCGAAAGTGACATCATCAAAGACAAAGTTGAAACTGATGTCAAAATACCTTTTAAAGACATATCCATTGAAGAGAAAAAGGACATCATGAAAGAGGCCAATGATGCTGCAACAGTTGATAAGGTGAACAGTACAACAGTCAGTTACGGAGACAGTGAGGTGAATGAACTGTTCATGAACAGTGACGGCAGTGAAATTCAGGTAAAAACATCAAGAGTGAGAATGGCGCTGAATGCATCTGCCACCAATGGCGAAATAATACAATTTGGACACGGAAGCCTTGGTGGAGTAAAAGGTTTTGAAATCATTGCTGATGCAGACATTGAAGAATTTGGAAGAAATATCGGTGAAAAGGCCGTAAGATTGCTTGATGCTTCACCTGCACCTTCTGGACAGTTTCCGGTAATAGCTGACCCTGAATTGACCGGAGTGCTGATTCATGAAGCGTTAGGCCATGCGGTTGAAGGGGATTTGATATTGCAAAATGATTCCATACTAAAAGATAAAGTAGGAACTCAAATTGCCTCTGATATCGTCAATATCTTTGATGATGCAAGCTTAAGGGACGGCTTCGGATATTATCCGTATGACGTTGAAGGGGTTAAAACAAAACCTAATCAATTGGTGAAAGATGGAAAATTGATTTCACTTCTAAATTCAAGAGAAACCTCATCAAAATTAGGCATGACATCATCCGGAAATGCAAGGTCGATCATTGCTGACCAGCCGATTGTCCGTATGAGCAATACTTTCCTGCAACCCGGAGACAATAATGTTGAAGAGTTATTTGAAGATATCGATTATGGAATCTATCTTAAAGGCTCAAGAGGAGGGCAAGTAGATACAGGCAAAGGTATTTTCCAATTTAACGCAGCTGAAGGATACTTAATTGAAAACGGTGAAAAAACGACTCCTCTAAGAGACGTTTCCCTATCCGGAAACATTCTGGAAACCTTAAAGAACATTGATGCTATCGGAAATGATTTTAAATTAAGTGTTGGATTCTGCGGAAAGGACGGTCAAACCGCACCGGTAGGTGACGGAGGACCACATACAAGAATTTTAAATGCACTTGTTGGAGGTATGGGATAATGATAAGTGAAAGAGCTGGAAAATACTTGGTTGATTTGTCAAAAGAGACAATAAAATACTTTTTAGAAACCGGCAAACATATGGTAAAACCAACAGATTATCCGATTGAATTGGATGAAAAATTGGGAGTCTTTGTTACTTTAAATAAAAAGAGCAATTTAAGAGGATGCATCGGATATGCAGAACCTATAAAACCCGCCATTGATGCGACAATGGAAGTGGCACTGTCTGCCGCATTCAATGATCCCAGATTTCCACAGGTCAGTAACAAAGAATTTGAGGAGCTTGATTTTGAAGTAACTGTCCTTACAAAACCTCAGCTTATCGAAGTGGCACATTATGAACAGTACCTTGATGAAATTGAAATCGGACGTGACGGATTGATTATTCAAAAAGGATATGCAAGAGGATTATTGCTTCCACAAGTTGCAACAGAAAATGCATTTACAAAAGAAGACTTTTTAGATCATACCTGCATGAAAGCGGGAATCAGCGCTGACAGCTGGATGGACGAAAGCTGTGACGTGTATAAATTCCAAGGACAGATTTTTAAATAGTGATAAAATGATGATACCAACAATACCAACGCCTGATGAGATTTTGGATAAGGGATTCAGCCGTGGTAAAAAACAAGCTGACTTAATCAGAAGTCAGAAAATACCAAAACATTTAAAAGGAAAAAGAATTGAAGAGAGAAGAGTTGTTACTTCTTGCCAGGTTATTAAGGATAAATTGAAATCAATATTGGATGCAGTTCCAGAAATTGAAAGCATGCACCCATTTTATCAGGACTACATTGACATTACCGTTGGTGTGGATGACATGAAACAGGCCCTTGGTGGATTAAATTGGGCATATGGAATCATAACCCAACTTGAAAAGGAATATGGTGCTAAAATCAGGAAAAATCCATCAGAAAAGGCAACTGCAATTCAAAAACAGGCTTATGGAAGAATAGCTTCAGTAATAAATAAAATCAAAAAGGATTTGGACTTTCTTGATTTTGCAAAGCAAAACCTAAGAAACATGCCTACAATCGATTTTGATGCAACAACAATCGTGATTGCAGGTTTTCCTAACGTTGGAAAATCAACATTGCTAAGACAGATTACTGGAGCGGATCCTCAAGTTGCAAATTACCCATTTACAACCAAAGGTATTCAGATAGGCCATACCGAGATGCACTGGAGAAGCATACAAATCATTGATACTCCAGGACTTCTGGACAGACCTGTTTTGGAGATGAATGACATTGAAATGAACGCTATCGTTGCTCTTGAACATTTGGCAGATGCAATCCTATTCATTTTCGACGCTTCAGAAACCTGCGGATTCCACCTGGACAATCAATATAATCTATTAAAACAGATTGAAAAGATTTTTTCAGACATTCCAGTATATTATTTGTTCAATAAAATGGATTTAATCGAAGATAGGGAATATCTTAATGAATACATTGATGATGAGAACAAATCCATTTTCATTTCCGCCATTGAGGGTGAAGGAATAGATGAAATTAATAAGGTAATACGCAGAATTAAAAAAATCGAAAGAACTGTTGAAGAAGATGATGACGATTATTACTAATATTTAGTATCGGGGAAACAATTGGAAGAATATTACAGCAAAGTACGTAAAATCCTGAGAATTATCTTAGTTTTAAACCTCATTGTAACTGCAGTTAAAATATTCTATGGATTTCAAACCAACATTTTAAGCATAATCACTGCCGGTTATGACTCCCTTTATGACGGAGTAGCAAATCTTGTCAGCATTTTTGCAATAATAATCACATCCAGACCGCCTAATGAACAACAGAGATGCAGATATTTCAAAGTGGAAACACTTCCGCACGTTTGCAGATGCAACAGCCCAATAATATGTTTCACATAATGTTTCATTTCAATTTCAAAATTTGAAGAAATCTTAGTTACTCGAACTTAATCTATAAACCTGAATGGTTTAACTTCAATTTCAAAATCAGAATCAATTTGCATAATTTTTTCGCAAATCATTGTTTTTAATTTTGATAGATTTTCTGCAGTATCAGAAAACAAGTAAATGGTTTCATCCCCAACATTAATGTTTTCAATTGATTTGTTTACAATAGGTCGGAAATTAGGATTATAGTTTTTGCATATTCCAAATTCCGTTTTCAGATGATTTAT
>JAUNXD010000257.1 GCA_030539985.1 Methanobrevibacter sp. | reverse complement strand
TAGGTCCGATTTGAGACATATCAGGTTCCACTTCAATGATTTTTTCATGGACTTCAGGTTTTCCGGAGCTTATCGCCAAATCATTGATTTTTAAGGTTCCTTTAATATCTGAATCAAACTGATTGAACACATCCACCAAATCATCATCTGAAGTGTATACGTTTACTTCAGCCAGTTCTGCGTTCAATGGGATTTTTGAAGCTGATTTGAATCTTCTGACCTCATCAATCAACTCGACTGTGGTTTCTCCTTTGTTTTCCATTTCCTCACTGATTAGTTCTTCATATACTTCAGGCCATAATGTGGTGTGAATTGACTCATCTGAGAAGTATTGGTAAACTTCTTCTGTAAAGAATGGTGCAATAGGAGCAAGTAACTTAAGGGAGGTTTCAACAACTGTCCTTAAAGTGTATTTTGCAGCACGTCTTGATTCATCTGAAACGTCAGTGTATAATCTGTATTTTACGGCTTCAATGTATTCGTCACAGAAATCATGCCAGAAGAACCTTTCGATTGGTGTGATTGTCTGTGCAAAGTTGTAATTTTCAAATGCCTTATCAACAGTTTTATTCAGGTTATTGAGTTTTGATAAAATCCATAAGTCTAATGGTCCGAGATTATCCTTAACCTCTTCATAGGACACTTCCTCATCAAATATTTGCATGCTGATGAATCTGAATGCATTCCAGAATTTTCTTAAGAAACGGTACCCGTGCTTGATGTCTTTCCAGTCAAATATCACATCAGATCCAGGTACACTGTTTGCAGCCCATGTTCTTAGAGGGTCTGCACCGTATTTTTCAATGACCTCTTCCGGACCAACTACAAACTCGGGTTTTGATTTGGACATCTTGTTTCCATCTTCACCGAATACCATACCGTTGATTACAATATCATCGAACGGTTTTTGTCCGGTCAGTGCAATACATCTTAATGTAGTATAGAATGCCCATGTACGGATGATATCGTGTCCTTGCGGACGGATATTTGATGGAAAATGATTTACATAATCCTCATCAGGCCATCCTGCAATGGATAGCGGTGAAATTGATGAATCCATCCATGTGTCCAGCACGTCAACTTCAGGTACGAACTCTTCACATCCGCATTCGCATGCATGTTTTGGCTTGTCGACTGTTGGGTCAATAGGCAAGTCTTCAACGTCAGGCAGAATGACTTTTCCACAGTCCTTACAGTACCATACCGGAATTGGTGTTGCAAATATTCTCTGTCTTGAGATACACCAGTCCCATTCCATGGAATCCGCCCAGTTTACCATACGGGATTTCATGTGTTCAGGCACCCATTTCATTTCATCCGCTGCGGTTTTGGTCTTTTCAATCAGGTCACGCACAGCTACAAACCACTGTTCTTTGAGAAGAATTTCAACAGGAGTTTTACATCTCCAGCATTGACCTACATTCTGGTCAACCTGTTCCTTTTTAAGCAGGTAGCCTTCGCTGTCCAAATCTTCAATGGTCTGTTTTTTACATGACTGAAGGTCCATTCCTTCATATCTTCCGGCAGCTGCGGTCAGAATACCGGAATCATCCATAACGTCAATGACTTCAAGATTATACTTTTGAACCCAGCTTACGTCAGTCTTGTCCCCAAATGTACAAATCATTACTGCACCAGTACCGAATTCAGGATCTACCTCTTCATCCGCAATGATTTTTACTTTCTGATGTGAAAGAGGAACTTCAACATATTTGCCTAAAAGGTGAGTGTACCTTTCATCTTCCGGATGAATCACAACGGCCACACATGCAGACATCAGTTCGGGACGTGTGGTTGCAATTAAAATACCCTCCTCTTTAGGGTCGGCCTGTTTTCCTGATGCCTGTGAAGATACAATATCCTCATATGAATCTTCAACTGCAGGAGGGAAGTTGACATAGTTTAAAAATGTAGTATTATCGGAATATTCAACCTCTGCAAAAGCAATAGCTGTCTGACAGCGAGGACACCAGTTTACAGGATGTTTTCCCTGATAGATTAATCCGTCTTCATACATTTTCAAAAATGAATATTGAGTTCTTTTCATATATTCAGGATTCATTGTAACGAACTCACGAGTCCAGTCCTGTGAATAACCCATTGCTTTCATGTCCTTTTTCATGCTTGCAATGTTTTTAGTGGTTAAATCAATACAATACTCTCTGAACTGTGCTCTTGAAACATCATTTTTCTTTATTCCATGAGTCTCTTCGACCTTTACTTCAGTCGGAAGGCCATGACAGTCCCATCCCTGTGGGAAAAGAACGTCAAATCCTTTCTGTCTTCTGTATCTTGCGTTCATATCAATGTAAACCCAATTCAGGACATGACCCAAGTGAATGGCACCTGTTGGGTATGGTGGGGGAGTGTCAATAATGTATCTAGGACGAGATCCATCTCCAATGTATTTGTAGATGTTTTCATCTTCCCATTTCTTCTCCC